>JBDTHR010000018.1:0-4189 GCA_039936855.1 Nitrosospira sp.
GGTATTTTGCTCAAACGCCTGTATGAAGAAGGGGCTGCCGTAAAGTTGGGTCAGCCTATGTTCCAGATCGACCCTGTACCCTATAGAAATGCGCTGGCGCAAGCAAAAGCGCAACTTGCTGAACAGAACGCGCGCATCATACAGACCGAGCGAGAAGAAAAACGCTTACGGGATCTTCTTGAAATGCAGGCCGTCAGTCACCGTGAATATGACAACGCGGTCTCCGATAACGCAATCGCAAACGCCGCCCTGGAGCAGGCAGAAGTTCGCGTGCGCGATGCCGAGCTAAATCTCTCTTATACCTCTGTGCCGGCGCCGGTGACCGGAGTATCCGGCCGCTTTCAATTTTCCGAGGGAACGCTGGTTGAAGCCAACACCAGTCTTCTGACAACGATTGTCCAGTTATCGCCGATCTGGGTACGCTTCAGTTTATCGGATAACGAACTGGCGCAGATCGGTGGTCCGCTACATGAACAAAACGTGCGGCAGGTAACCTTGATACTGCCGGATGGCTCGGAATACGCCAAAAAGGGCAAGCTGAATTTCGCAGCCAGCGAAATTGACCCGATGCTGGGTACGCAGCAATTACGCGCAACATTCGAGAACGTGGATCAGCGGCTTTTGCCGGGGCAGTTCGTGCGTGCGCGCGTAATCACAGGCGAACGTGATGGCGTTTTTCTGGTACCCCAGGTTGCAGTGCAGACGTCTGATCTCGGAAATATCGTGTATATCGTCAATGAAAAAAATGAAGCCACCGTACAACCGGTCGTTACGGGTCAATGGTTGGGTAAGGAGTGGGTCATCCTGAGTGGACTTAAAGCGGGTGATAAAGTCATAGTCGATAATATCATCAAGCTCCGTCCCGGCGCCGTTGTAACGCCCAATCTGCTTCGTGCCGAAACATCCGCGGCGCAACCCGCGCCCGAATCACCGCCTGCTGAGTCACCTGCTCAATCCGACCCAGAGAAACAGACTTAGGCGGAAATCATCATGACACGATTCTTCATTACGCGCCCTATTTTTGCGTCGGTAGTATCCATTATCATCGTGCTTGCAGGGTTGGCATCCGCGATGCAATTGCCTATCGCACAGTATCCGCAAATTGCGCCGCCGACCGTGCTGATCACAGCGACCTTCCCGGGTGCCAGCGCCGATACCTTGGCCAAAACGGTAGCTGCGCCGATTGAAGAACAGTTAAGTGGTGTCGAAGATTTATTGTATTTCAGCTCCAGCGCCGATTCGAGCGGTACGCTGACAATAACCGTGACTTTTGAAGTCGGCACGGATGTCGATCAGGCACCTTTCAACGTAAGTAACCAGGTAAATATTGCCCTGCCGCGCTTACCGGAGGAAGTCCGTCGCACCGGCCTGATAATACAAAAACGTTCCAACGACATTCTTCTGGTTTTTATGCTCGTCTCCAAGGAGAAGGGCAAGTACGACCCGCTATACCTGAGCAATTACGCCACGCTTAACGTGCTGGACGAGCTGAAACGCACCAAAGGAGTGGGCGACGCGATAGTTTTCGGGGGACAGGATTATTCCATGCGTATCTGGCTGCGTCCTGACCGCATGGCCCAATTGGGCGTTACCACCACGGATATTGCTGCGGCGATTCGGTCACAAAATGCCCAGTATGCGGCCGGCAAGATAGGACAGGAACCTGCGCCCGCGGATCAGCAATTGATTTATACCGTTAATGCCAAAGGCCGGCTTCTGGAGCCTGAGCAATTCGGTAATATTATCTTGCGCGCCGATGGACCACGGGGCGCGCTTTATCTCAAGGATGTCGCCCGTATCGAACTGGGCGCGCAAAGTTACGATGTACGCACCGCGCTTAATGGCGAACCGGGCGCGGGCATTCCCATCTTTTTGCAGCCTGGTGCAAATGCGCTTGAGACGAAAGACGCTCTTGTCGCCAAGATGGAGGAACTGAAGACCCATTTCCCTGAGGGAATGGATTATGTAGTGCCCTACGATACCAGCCTGTTCGTTACAGCCTCGATCTGGGAGGTGATTAAAACGCTGGGCGAAGCGATGGTACTGGTGATCTTGGTGGTGTATCTTTTCCTGCAAAGCTGGCGTGCCACGCTGATTCCCCTAGTCGCTGTACCGATCTCTCTTATCGGCTCGTTTGCGGGGCTATGGTTGTTCGGCTTC
Source organism: Nitrosospira sp. (assembly GCA_039936855.1). Lineage (GTDB taxonomy): Bacteria > Pseudomonadota > Gammaproteobacteria > Burkholderiales > Nitrosomonadaceae > Nitrosospira. The sequence continues at coordinate 2,161 of JBDTHR010000018.1, forward strand.
TCCATCAATACGCTTACGCTGTTTGCGATGGTGCTGTCTATCGGCATTGTGGTTGACGATGCGATAGTCGTGCTGGAAAACATCGAGCGCTTGATGGACGAGGAACAATTATCACCGATGAAAGCTGCCATCAAGTCCATGGAACAGGTTTCACGAGCCGTTGTAGCCATTGTATTGGTTCTGTGTGCAGTATTTGTGCCTGTAGCCTTCATGGGCGGCATCGCCGGTGAGCTATATCGTCAGTTCGCCGTGACGGTTGCCGTCGCCGTGGTGATTTCGGGCATCGTGGCGCTGACACTCACGCCCGCGTTGTGTGCCATTATCCTGAAAACCACTCACGGTGAATCTGCATTCTTCAGAATATTCAATAGCGGATTCAAGCGGTTGACCAATTTTTATACGCACACGGTCAGCCTGACCTTACGTCACCCCATTATTTGCGCCCTCGTATTCGCAGGGATCATCGGCGTGGCGATTTATCTGGGTAAAACGGTTCCCGAGAGCTTCGTGCCGCCTGAAGACCAGGGCTATGTGGTAGCTGCAACGATTCTGCCTGACGGCGCAACGCTGTCTCGCACAACCAGGACGGCTGAAGCTGTGCGCGCCGCCATTGCGGAAGACCCGGCAGTTTCCCACCAGTTTGTAGTTAATGGTTATGATCTTATCGGCGGCGGAAACAAGACAAGCTCGGCAACCATGTTCGTGACATTCAAAGACTGGTCCGAGCGGACAGCCACCGCGGAGGATATTGTCAACAAGCTGTTCGGCATCGGCATGCAGCAGCCTGATGGCATCGCGATCGCGTTTAATCCCCCTGCCATCCGTGGACTGGGCACCGCTGGGGGTTTTGAAGTTTATGTGCAAGCCCGCGGCGACTCGGACCCCTTGCGATTGTCGGGTGTCGTGAGCAACCTCATCGACGCATTGAACCAGGAACCGCGCCTCACCGGCATCAATACTTTTTTCCGTCCTACAGTGCCGCAATTTTTCATTGAAGTGGATGAGGCCAAGGCGATTTCGCAAGGAGTACCGATTATTGAGCTGTATGCCACCTTGCAGAGCACTATGGGTTCGCTTTATATCAACGATTTTAACAAGTCCGGTCGCACCTACCGGGTACAACTGCAGGCGGAACCCCAATACCGTATGAAGCCGGAAGATCTCGGCAGAGTGTACGTGCGTTCCCAATCCGGCGCGATGGTGCCCATGTCGGCGCTGAGCACGATAAAAAGCATCGTGGGTGCGGAACAACTGGAACGCTACAATGGGCTTCTTGCAGCAAAAATCATGGGAAGCGGGGCACCGGGCGTAAGTTCAGGCGACGCCATTAAACTCGTGGAAGAGATCGCGGCAAAAAACCTGCCGGATAATTATCAGATTACCTGGACGGCACAGGCCTTTCAAGAGAAACGCACCGGTTCCGCGGCAATTCTTGCTTTCAGTTTTGCCATTATTATGGTATTTCTCATTCTGGCGGCGCAATTCGAAACTTGGGGATTGCCGCTGGCCGTCATCATGGCCGTGCCTTTTGCGCTGACGGGTGCGCTGCTGGCAGTGCTGGTACGCGGGATGCCGAACGATATTTACTTTCAGGTGGGCTTGATAACACTGATAGGACTAGCGGCAAAAAATGCCATCCTGATCGTGGAATTCGCCAGTCAGAAAATGAGGGAAGGAATGCCGGTTGCACAAGCCGCGGTTGAAGCTGCACGCTTGCGGTTTCGCCCCATTGTCATGACCTCCATGGCTTTTGTGCTCGGGATCGTACCGCTCGTCATCGCGACCGGGGCCGGAGCCGCCGCACGCCGCTCAATGGGAACCGGTGTCTTTGGCGGCATGCTGCTCGCGACCTTTGTCGCAACCATATTCATTCCGTTATTCTTCACCTGGCTTACTCGCAAGAACACGGGAAAACCGGTTGAACATGTACAAAAGGAAACGGCATGATGCGTCAATATAACGTCTGGATCAGAATATTAATCTTGCTCCAGAGCTTCGTCATAACCTCCTGCGCCATGGGGCCCGATTA
>JBDTHR010000019.1:0-25463 GCA_039936855.1 Nitrosospira sp.
ATTGCCGTGGTATCAAAGCCATCATCAAAAGCTACAAGCTCTATCTGGAACATTGCGAGATAAGCGAAATGGAACCGGTGTTGAGCCTGACTCGGGCCTGGACTCTGGTACGCTTCTTCGAGGGCAAGATTCTCCAAACAGCGCCCTGTGTGCAGTGTGGCGGACACTTCGTCGTGCATGCCAACGACCTTCATAACCGCTACGTGTGCGGATTATGCAACACGCCTTCACGGGCGGGTAAAACCAATAAACCACGGGCACAAGCATTCACAGCGGTGCCCGCCTAGCAGTCGGTCGGGCGTGAGGAATCGCGGCTTTTGCGCCGATTTCCTTTAAGCCCGACCGACTGCTGGCAACCAGCCTCCCGGCACCATCGACCCGGAAGCTTCCTTTTCTCCTCCGGCTGAGACCTTATCTTTCCCGGCACTTCTCTCTCGCACTCTCCCGGTTTCTCGCTATTTCCCCTCCTAAAGTTCACTGGCTTCCGGCCGTTACAAAGATGGAGCATTTCAGTGTGATCGCCTTTGCTTCAACGCAGGTGAATCACGCCGCATACTGCACGTAATAACCGGCAATGGCTGCCGACACCGGCAGCGCTGATAACGCAATCAGCGCCATAATTCGAACTGGGGAAGTGTCTGGGAATATGTTAATAATAATCGGAACTCTCATCGTTCTCGGATCGGTATTCGGCGGCTATGCTCTCGCGGGCGGGCACGTGTCTGCACTGTTCCAGCCAATCGAACTGCTTATGATCGGCGGCGCCGCATTGGGCGCCTTCGTACTGGGCAATACTGGCAAGGCGCAGAAAGCCACGCTCAAGGCGCTGCCAAAAATCATGGAGCGCCCGAAATACACCAAAACCATGTATATGGATCTCATGGCTCTCCTCTATGACCTTCTTGCCAAGGCGCGCAAGGAAGGGTTGATGTCAATAGAACACGACGTGGATGAACCCCGCGAAAGCGCGATTTTTGCGAATTATCCGAACATACTGGCGGATCATCATGTGCTGGAGTTCATGACAGACTATCTGCGCCTGATGGTAGGCGGCAATCTCAACGCATTCGAGCTAGAAAACCTGATGGATAACGAGATCGAGACCCATCATCAAGAGGGGGAAATACCGGTGCAATGCATCAACAAAATGGCCGATAGCATGCCGGCCTTCGGCATCGTTGCGGCAGTGATGGGTGTGGTGCACACGATGGCGTCGGTGGGCCTTCCCCCGTCCGAATTGGGCATATTGATTGCCCAGGCGCTGGTCGGCACCTTTCTCGGAATCCTGCTTGGTTACGGTTTGGTGGGGCCGCTCGCCTCCGTGCTGGAGCAGAAGCTCGGGGAATCCACCAAGATGTTGCAATGCATCCGGGTTACCCTGCTTTCGAGCATTAACGGCTATACGCCGGCGCTGGCAGTCGAGTTTGGTCGCAAGGTACTCTACTCGACCGAACGGCCCAGCTTCAGCGAGCTGGAAGATTTTGTCAGACAAGCTAAAAGCAGATGACCGGAAGCAGCCATGACTAAACAGCTTCGCCCCATTGTAATCAAAAAAATTACAAAACGTACGGCTCATCACGGCGGCCATTGGAAGATAGCCTATGCGGATTTTGTCACCGCGATGATGGCGTTCTTTTTGCTCATGTGGTTGCTCAGCACCTCCAGCAAGGCCGAGCTGCAAGGTATTTCCGAATACTTCCAGACCCCGCTGCAAATCCTGCCGTCCAAGGGCGCCGGAACCCAGGAGGGCACAAGCATAATGCAGGGTGGGGGGCAGGATCTGTCGAAAAGCAAGGGGCGGCTCAAAAGATACCCTTCCGAGACTGACACGAAGCCTGTCCATCTCAAGGCCGCTCAGGCCGAACTGGAGCGTCGCGATACCCGCAGGCTCGAAGATTTCAAGGACCGGTTGGAACGGCTGATAGAATCCAACGTGACTATGCGCCAGTTCAAAAAACAGTTGCTGGTGGACATTACCACTGAAGGGCTACGCATTCAGATTGTCGACGACCAGAACCGCCCAATGTTCGCACTTGCCAGAGCTGAACTGGAACCTCATACGAGGGATATCCTGCAAAAACTGGGTAATGTGCTGAATGAAATGCCGAACAAAGTCAGTCTCTCTGGTCATACGGATGCTACACCCTATGCGAACGGCGAGAAACACTACAGTAATTGGGAATTGTCGTCGGACCGGGCCAATGCCTCGCGGCGTGAACTTGTCGCCGGTGGCATGAGCGAGCAAAAGATCGTGCGAGTGGTCGGTTTAAGTTCCGCTGCGCTTTTCGATAAAAATGATCCGACAAGTCCCATCAACCGCCGCATCAGCATTATCGTAATGACTGAAAAAGCCACAGCGGCTCTTGACAGGGAAGATGATGAAACCAAAACAATCAGAAAAGGCACGGTAGTGAATTCGCGAGCGCTAAGCCTCGCCGACAGCAGATAAGACCTCCAGGTCCGACGTTAATAAAAGCTGTTCAAATACCTTAATCTGAATCCACATAGCAGCTGAATTCAGGTTAAAACGGAATTGCGGGTGTAAGCCTGCTCTTTTCCGCCGATGAGCCACTCCTGAAGCACATGATAATTGGCACCTGCACGATTATGTATGTGTCTCAGGGGGGCGGCAGTGAGCGAAGATAGTGATCTTGAACGGACGGAACCTGCATCGCAGAAGCGGCTTGAGAAAGCGCGCGACGATGGGCAGGTGCCGCGCTCTACGGAATTGTCCACATTCATGGCCTTGATCGCCGCAGGCTCCGGCCTGTGGCTGATGGGCGGTCATCTTGGGCGGCAGCTTGCAAGCCTGATGAAAGGCGGGATGATGGTGCCGCCCGAGATCGGTTTTAATTCAAGCTTGCTCACCCAGCGCATGCTCGACCAGTCTTTGCATGCCCTCTTTGCATTATCCCCATTTCTGATTCTGATGTTCCTCGTGGCGCTGCTTGCGCCCATGCTGCTTTCCGGCTGGCTTTTTACTTGGAAATCCCTTACACCCGACCCCAGCCGGCTCAATCCCGTGAAAGGCCTGGTTCGCATGTTTTCGCTGAACAGCCTGGTCGAGCTGGTCAAAGCGCTCCTTAAGGCCACGTTGATCGGCACGATGGCGATCTGGACCGTCTGGCATCAAAAAGAAGCGGTATTGTCACTGATTTCGGCCCCCCTTGCCGCGAGCGCCGCCCACATAGCGGAACTGACCGTCATGAGCTTTATGGCCATTGCGGGAACGATGGTGCTGATCGCCGCGGTGGACGTGCCGTTCAAACTCTGGGATCACTACCGCAAGCTCAAGATGACCAAGGAAGAGGTACGCCAGGAAAACAAGGAAACCGAAGGCGATCCGCACGTCAAATCCCGTATCCGTGCCCAGCAACACGCGATGGCCAGAAAACGCATGATGAGCGAGATCCCCAAGGCTGACGTGATCGTGACGAATCCGACTCATTATGCGGTCGCGCTGAGATACGAAGACGGCAAGATGCGTGCGCCAAAAGTTGTTGCCAAAGGCGCGCACCTGCTGGCGCAGAAAATCCGTGAAATCGGTGAACAGCATCATGTTCCGCTGCTCGAAGCACCGCCACTGGCCCGCGCTTTATACCATCATGCGGAACTGGGCGATGAGATTCCCCAGGCCCTGTATAACGCCGTAGCAGAAGTGCTGGCCTATATCTACCAGTTGCGCCGTCATCATGAATCGGGCAGCAAGGCACCACTCCCGCCCGATGCGTTGCCAGTACCCGCTGAAATGGACCCCGAAAATCCCGCGTCGCAGAAACATGAGAAAAACTCGAATAACCCATGAACTCTATTAAAAAGCTGACTTACCTCTTTAGTGGCGCGAACATGCACAGCCTTGCCGGGCCACTACTGATATTAATGATTCTTGGCATGATGGTGCTGCCACTGCCAGCCTTTCTGCTGGACATGATGTTTACCTTCAACATCGCGCTTTCCATCATGGTATTGCTAGTCAGCATTCATACGCTCAAGCCACTTGATTTCGCAGTGTTTCCCACGGTTTTGCTGCTTTCAACGCTATTGCGGCTGTCGCTCAATGTGGCATCCACCCGCATCGTGCTGATGGAAGGCCATACCGGACCTGATGCGGCGGGAAAGGTAATCGAAGCATTTGGCCACTATCTGGTCGGTGGCAACTACACAGTAGGCATCGTGGTGTTCATCATTCTCGTGGTGATCAATTTTATCGTGATTACCAAGGGGGCAGGGCGCATCGCCGAGGTCGCCGCGCGCTTCACTTTGGATGCCATGCCTGGCAAGCAGATGGCGATTGACGCGGACCTGAATGCCGGCCTCATCGGTGAGGAAGAAGCCGGTAAGCGACGCACCACCATCGCGCAGGAAGCGGAATTCTATGGTTCGATGGACGGCGCGAGCAAATTCGTAAGAGGAGATGCAATCGCTGGCATCCTGATCCTGATCATCAACGTGATCGGTGGGCTGATTATCGGCACGCTACAGCACGACCTGGACCTTGCTACCGCCGCTAAAGACTATACCCTGCTCGCCATCGGGGACGGATTGGTCGCGCAAATTCCCGCGCTCATCATCTCTACGGCGGCAGGCCTGGTGGTAAGCCGCGTCGGCACCGACGAGAATATCAGCACCCAACTGGCGGGCCAGCTCTTTTCAAGGCCGCAGGTACTGATCCTGACCGCAGCGATTATCGGCCTGATGGGCATGATACCGGGTATGCCTCACATTGCTTTTTTGCTGCTGGCGGCCGTACTGGGTGGCGGAGCCTATCTGCTGATTCAACGCAACAAACAGGAGGCGGTTCCCGCGGCAACTGCCCCTGTTGCGCAACCGGAAGTCCAGGATGCGAGTTGGGATGACGTCATGCCGGTCGACATACTGGGACTTGAAGTAGGATATCGATTGATTCCGTTGGTAGACAAGTTGCAGGATGGCGAACTTCTGCGGCGGATCAAGGGCGTACGCAAGAAATTCGCCCAGGAAATCGGGTATCTCCCGCCCCCGGTACACATCCGCGATAATCTGGAACTACGACCCAACGGTTACCGGCTCACGCTCAAGGGCGTTATGATCGGTTCGGGCGAGGTCAACGTCGGTCAATTCCTGGCGATTAATCCGGGTACGGTATCCGCCACTTTGCCTGGTCTTCTGACCAGCGATCCCGCATTTGGATTGCCCTCGGTCTGGATCGAAGCCAGCCAGCGCGAATACGCCCAGACACTGGGTTATACCGTGGTCGATGCCGGCACAGTCGTGGCAACGCATCTCAACCATCTGGTACATGGCCATTCGGCTGAATTGTTGGGCCGCATGGAAGTGCAGCAGTTGCTGGACCGTCTCGCGAAGGATTCGCCAAAGCTGGTGGAAGATCTGATTCCGAAGCTGCTGCCGCTCTCGACCCTTCAGAAAATCCTGCAGAATCTGCTCGAGGAGAATGTGCATATCCGCGATATGCGGACTATCGTCGACGTGCTGGCGGAGCATGCCGTGCGGATTCAGGACCCGCACGAACTGACCGCGCTGGTTCGCGTTGCATTAGGCCGCGCGATTGTTCAGCAGATTTGGCCGCAGCCGGGCGATTTGCAGGTCATGGCGCTGGATTCCGGATTGGAAAGGCTGCTGTCACAGGCTTTGCAAGCCAGCCCGAACGGAGCCGGCATAGAGCCAGGGCTGGCCGATACGCTGCTGCGCGAAGCCTCCGGTGCAAGCCGTCGCCAGGAAGAGGTAGGCCTCGTACCGGTACTGCTCGTGCCCGCACCGCTGCGAACACTGCTGGCACGATTCCTGCGCCGTACCGTTCCGCAGCTCAAGATATTGTCACACGCCGAAGTACCCGATTCCAGCAACATTAAAGTCACATCTATTCTGGGAGCCCGAGCATGAGTATCAAACGATTTTTTGGAAAAACAACCAGTGAGGCATTGCGCAAAGTCCGCGATGCACTCGGTGCCGATGGCGTCATTCTATCCAACCGCGCGGCGGATGGCGGCGTCGAGATATTGGCCTTGAGCAATAACGACATGACAGCCCTGGTACCGCCACCCAAATCCGAAAACAAAGATTTGGCGCATCCAGTGCATCTGGCGCATGAGGAACCGGAGACAGATGAGTCGGGATATCACAAGCAGGCCCTTTCTCCTTCGGCTATGAAAATCGCTTTGAAGTATGCCTTTGAAGCTGATGCGAACCTGGAAAACCCGGTTCGACCCGACGCGACTCCTTCCAATGAGAGGCAAGCGCAATGGACAGGCGCCGCGGCGATTGCAAACGCCAGGACAACCCTGCTTCCGGCCGCTGAAACCCCTCAAGTGGCAACACCGGCTGTACAAGCGACGCCTGGCCGGACAACCGCTGAAAAAGTGGCTCGCTCTACAATGAGTGACAGCCAGCCGGCGCGGGCGACGCACAATGCTGCGGTCCCGGATGTTTCCGGTTCTGCAAGGCGGGGCCGGAACACCCGCAAAGCCTCCGGTAAGGTAATTCAGGATGATGAAACTTTTAGCAAAAAAAATCCGCCTGCAATCGATCCTCTTCAAATGGCCGATGCGGTAGCCGCGAGTGTGCTCAAGGAAATCAGGTCCCTTCGCGGCACCATGGAACAGCAATTTTCTGCACTGAGCTGGAGCAATCAGGAAAAACGCAACCCGGTCCATGGAGAACTGCTGCGCCAGGTAGTGGCGGCGGGCTTCAGCCGTTCCCTTGCGCACGGTCTACTGGAACAACTACCTGCGGAAAATGCCGGAAATGACGAAAAAGACACGATGAACTGGATAAAAAACGTGCTGGCTTCCAACCTCCAGAGCATTGGCGACGAGAGCGAAATCCTGGAGAAGGGTGGTGTTTATGCGCTTGTGGGCCCTACCGGGGTGGGCAAGACGACGACTACCGCAAAGCTGGCGGCGCGTTGCGTCGTGCGCCACGGCGCGGATAAGCTTGCGCTTCTGACTACCGACAGCTACCGCATCGGCGGACATGAGCAATTGCGTATTTACGGCAAGATACTCGGAGTTACGGTGCATGCCGTCAGGGACACGCAGGATCTGAACCTTGCTTTGACTGAGCTGCGAGGCAAGCATATGGTTCTGATCGACACCGTAGGCATGGGTCAGCGCGACCGGATGGTAGCCGAACAGGTTGCGATGCTGGCGGGTTGCGGCACCCCGATCAAACGGCTGCTGCTGCTCAATGCCGCATCTAACTGGCATACACTTAACGAGGTGGCTCACGCCTATCAGGGGAACGGCCTGACGGGTGCCATCATCACCAAACTGGACGAAGCGGTCACCATTGGCTGCGCGCTTGACACTGCAATTCGGCATCGCTTGCCGCTTTACTATGTAGCGAACGGCCAGCGCGTTCCGGAAGATCTCGAAATGGCTGACTCCCGGTCTCTCGTGGACCAGGCGCTGGATAATCCACCTGTCGAATCTGACTGCGCCATGCCGGAAGATGCGTTCCCTCTGATCCTGACAGATCGTAATGTCGGCGCAGGCAACCTCGATATGAGCGAGGTTCACCTTGGCTGAGCCCATCCATGACCAGGCAGAGGGACTTCGTCGCTTGCTGGATCAGAACTTTCTGCGCGTTATCACCATCACTTCCGGTGGTACGGGCGACGGAAAGACAACTACCGTTATCAGCCTGGCAACGGCCCTTGCACGCAGCGGCAAAAACGTATTGATAATCGATGAAAATACGTGCGCCAATAATGTCAGCGCTACGCTGGGTATCAACGCCCACCGGGATTTACTGGATGTAATCCGGCGCGACATGACACTGGATGAAGTTTTCGTTTCCTGCCCGGAAGGGTTTTTCATCCTGCCTGCCGGTCGCGGCATGCGTGTTCTCGGAAAACTCAACAGGGAAGAACAGGCCCATGTAACCGGTAGTTTTGCGGGTATTGCTCAACCGATGGATGTGATATTAATCGATGCCGCACCGGGTCGGACCAGCCAGATGCTTACGTTTGCCCTTTCCACACATGAAATCATGGTAGTGGTTTCCCCTGATCCGGCCTCGATTACCGGAGCCTATGCGTTGATCAAGCATACCTGTGGCTATCATCAGGACAAGCAGCGTTTTCACGTAGTGGTCAACAAGGCTGGTACTGAAGCGGAGGCACGGATGATTTTCGATAACATGGCTGACGTAGCCAGGCGCCATCTTGCGGTTTCGCTTGATTTCACGGGTTTTGTGCCGCAAGACCGCAAGCTTTGCCTCGGCCGGCGTGCCACCGGCGGAATTCCCGTTACCGCTACAGCTACCGCATTCAACCGGATAGCGGAATCACTGGCTGATTGGCCCTGCCCAGATGAAAAGGAGAGAGACTTGGAACACTTCATGGAATGCCTGCTATCAAGCAGCCGGAACAGCAACTCCAACACTGCCATCGCTGTAGGTGCGAGATGAACCAGACAATGTATACCTCAACCGGAGCGATCGATAAACAGCAGCATCTCGCCGAGTTTGCTCCACTTGTCAAACGCATTGCCCATCACATGATGTCCAGACTGCCGGGTAGCGTGGAAGTGGATGACCTCATCCAGGTCGGCATGATTGGTTTGATGGATGCGCTGAATCGCTATCAGGAAATACCAGGGGCACAGTTTGCGACGTACGCGCAACAGCGCATACGCGGCGCCATGCTGGACGAATTGCGTCAGATGGATTGGTTGCCACGCGGGGCGCGCAGGAATATGCGTCAAATCGAGACAGCAATCAACGCGCTGCAGCAACGCCTTGGCCGTGCACCCGCGGAATTGGAAATAGCCAGGGAACTCAAGGTATCAATCGAAGGCTACCACGAGATGTTGCTTGATGCACGGGGTGCGCAGCTGATCCATTATGACGATTTTTCCGATAGCGAAAATGACGATTTCCTGGAGCGCAACTGCGCCGACACTAGCGGCGATCCACTGGCGAACCTGTTGGAGAGTGATCTGAGGCAAGCGCTGATCGACGCGATAGGCGGCTTGCCCGACCGAGAAAAAACATTGATGGGCCTCTATTACGAGCAGGAGCTGAATTTTAAGGAGATCGGCGCAGTTCTCGGGGTATCCGAATCGAGGGTATGCCAGATACATAGCCAGACCGTTGCGCGTTTACGCATCAAACTCAAGGAATGCGCATGGACTTCAACAGCATAATCGGTATTGTCATCGCGTTGATTGCCATCTTCGGCGGGCAAGCGCTGGAAGGTGGCCATCTCGGCTCCCTTGTTCAGTTTACGCCGCTTCTCATCGTGGTGGGAGGTACATTGGGCGCGGTGCTGCTGCAAAGCCCCGTGCGCCAGTTTGTACTCGGCATGAAAATGAGCCGCTGGGTATTTGTTCCACCGCTACTCGACCCGGCCACGCTAGTGGAGCATATCGCCATATGGAGTGCTGCTGTCCGCAAGGAGGGTTTACTGTCGCTCGATACGCACGTGGAAGGTATTGATGATCCTTTCGTAAAAAAGGGATTGCAACTGGTGCTGGATGGCACGGAACCGCTGGTATTGAAACGCGTGCTGGAAGTGGAGATCGACACATTCGAAGACTGCCATCGCCAGGGCGCAAAAGTATGGGAAGCGGCAGGCGGCTATGCGCCAACCATCGGCATTCTGGGCGCCGTGATAGGCCTTATACAGGTCATGGAGAACCTGTCGGACCCGGCTCATCTGGGCAATGGGATCGCCGTGGCGTTCGTGGCGACTGTCTATGGCGTGGGACTCGCAAATCTGGCATTTCTGCCCATCGCCAACAAACTGAAAACCCTTATCGGGCGCCAGGTACTGATGCGCGAAATGCTGGTGGACGGACTGGTCGGTATTGCCAGAGGCGAGAACCCGAGACTGATCACTGGGCGCCTGAATGGGTACCTGGAGTGACCAAAACATATGAGTGAGAACGGCTAGGCAGCCTTGGAAACGGGGTGATATCCGATGAACGGCAAACACAATTTTTTACGCGTTTTTTTAACATGCTCAGGAGACAATAATGAAAGAGGATTACAAAACCACGACAACAAACAGAATCGAGGCTTCACTCAACCCTGTTGATGACCAGGTAGCGCCATTGAAAGATGCAGCGCGTCCAGAAAGGCGGCAAGGGGAAAGACGTCTTGGTGCAGAGCGCCGCGACCAGAATAGCCCCGGAGCGAACAATCCCGACAGGCACAATCCGAATCGCCGGACAGCGGGGCGCAGGGCGAGCGACAAAGGAAAGGACACCAAGGCATAGGACGGCACATTACTCGTCCATAAACTTACACTTGAATCCAGAATGCTACGCAGACACAAATCGGAAGAGCACGAAAATCATGAACGGTGGCTGGTATCCTACGCCGACTTCATCACCCTGCTACTTGCGCTGTTTGTTGTGATGTACGCAGCCTCGCGCTCCAATGATGGCCAGTATGATCAGATGCTAGCGGGGTCGTTTGTCAGTGCGTTTGGCGCACAGTCGAACGGAACCGACAAGTTGGTCCTGACACCTGACGTCATATTGCCGAAACGTGTGCCGAAAACTACTCCGGTTATCGCTTTGACCTGCCCAACGTCAGATGATGAATTGACAGTAAAAAAAGCACGTCGATTTGTGGAAGCGCAGCGCCAGCAAAAGGATCAAATGGATATCATCGCGCGCGAAATCACCGCCGCATTCGGTTCTTTGGTAGAAAATGGGCAGGTAAGGGTGATTCACAGCAACCTGGGCCTGGGAGTGGAGATCAATGCCAGCGTATTATTCTCGCCTGGTCAGGCGCTATTGCAGCAAGATTCCAGCCGAGTGATCGAGGCGGTGGCGCAGGTGTTGAAGAACGACAATCATGCGATTCAGGTGGAAGGCCATACCGACAATATACCGATCGTCACTGAAAAATTTCCCTCCAACTGGGAACTGTCTGCCGTGCGTGCCAGCAGCGTGGTGAGATTGATGGTCGACAATGGCGTGGATGCGGTGCGGCTTACGGCAGCGGGGTATGGTGAAAATCGCCCTGTCGAACCGAACGACACGGAAGAGGGCCGTATGCGAAACCGGCGAGTCACGATAATGATCCTGTCCAGCCTTCCTGATACCTCAGCCGAGATTTCGTCCGGGAATTCAACTGAGAGTTCATCTGATACTTCAATCGGAGCTTTACCTGACGCGATACCCGGCCTATCTGACACCGTATATCCTGTCCTGATAGATGCGTGATTGAGCGCGTTGGTTTATGGCACTATGCAGCTGGCCAAACCAGGACAAGAATCGGAAATTCCCATATGGCTGATTGGGTGCACTGGCAGGTGGGATAGCACAATAAACGAAGCACATTGCGCCGTATGCGCTCATGACGAAGCCTATGCCGCTGCCCGGAAGTCGAATGCAACGGCGGTATCAGCTATGGCGATCGAATAATATTGTATCGAGGCGCTCTCATACGGCGCAATGCGCTTCGCTTATTGCGGCCCTACGCCTCTCAACATGTAAGCTTGTTTATCGTGATCGACAGTATTTTATCGGCTCAGCCCTCGCCGAGCTGACGACCGCCGAAAAGTGCCTGGGGTTGACCATCCGAACAATACAACCTCGTGTTGGGCTCGCCGTGGGTCGACGCTTGTAATACCGAAATCGCCTGCTGGGTGTAGCGCAACCGTTGGCCGACGAGGATGCCATTGATCTTGTTAAGCTGGCTGGCTGTTTCCGCCAATTGAAGCAGCTCCTCCCAGGCATCGGCGGCAGCGGGGAAATCACGTAAACCGCGTTCCATGCCGATGTGATCCTGAGTATAACCGAGCTCTCTCAACCAGTAGTTACGCGCATCTGCCAGCTGAGCCAATTGCTGGGCCTGGTACGCTTTTTCATTGGCGATTGACAGCAGCAGAGATGCATCCGGCTGTTGCAATGCAGCTTGCTCATGACGCAAAATATCGATGAAATTTTGCGTCGCGTCGCGCTCTAGACCAATGCGGGCAACGGGATCAAAAACACGGCTAGTCAAGTTAACCCCTCCCCTTATGGATCAGGTCGCGCACCGTGTCGAGCAAACCATCGGCGACCTTGTCGGGATTTACTGTGAAGCGACCCTCACTGATTGCCAGTTTGATCTCTTCCACCCTTGCGACATCGAAAACTTCGGCATTCGCCAAATTTTTTTCGATACTTTGCAATTGTGTGCTCAGTTGAACGTTATCTTTATTGCTCACTGAAGCATTCGCATTTTTTGACGCCACACTACTTGCTGCCATTTGCCCGGGCTTGCCAGAGGTTGTCTCGCCGATGGGTTTGGTAGCGCTGGTTTTGATGCTATTTTCTATCTGCATGGTTTTACTCCTACAATTGACTATAAGCAGTGTAACGGAGGTTTCGGGAGAAACTTAAATTTTTTTTCCAGAATCTCGTGGCACAACAGGCTCAACCCCGAAAGCCTTTTATATATTTACGTCTAGCGTAGTCCATCATTAACCTGAACAACTGTCGCTGCACAGCTCTACGGCCCACCAATAGGTCGCGGGATGGGTGGAGCAGGGCGTAACCCATCAGAATTTGTGTCTGACCCTATATGGAAAACCCATGGCGGGGCCGACAATACAATACATTACGGCCCAGAACCTGCTTTCATGAAACAAACGTGATGGGTTACGCTTTGCTCCACTCATCCTGCGGTCCATCAATAACTTATTTCCACTATTGCTCCGGCCCGTGCGGTCCCGCTCACTACTGAACCCGACGCGATACGCACTTGCACCAACTGTCCCTCAGCCGCGCTATTGAGCGCCCTGCCATCTGCGGTTACGCTGAATCCGCGTCCGCTGGAAATCAGTTTCACATTTTGATTCTGCATCACTGCCGCTCGTGCGCGCAGCATGTCCTGGCGTAATGGACTTCCGAAAGAAATGCTACCGGCGAGCGTCCTGCCCAAAGCCAGATTCGGATCAGTGACAACACCTGGCGGAAGCTGTGCCAGATCTCCGCTGCGGATAGTTAAATCCGCTGCGGTGAGCATATGCCCCTGCGTCAGCGGTCTGGTGCTGACCACATAACTTGCAATGATTTTTACCGAGGCGCGTACATAGATCGTCCATTGATGCGGCACGGTGCAACGCACTATCACGGTTGTGTTGCCCCACGGCCGGCTACCCGGCGGCAAGGATGGCTCTAGTGCGGCACAGGCGGGCAGGTTGATCCGTGGATCGATTGCACCCAGCGTGATTTCGGGCTGACCGGGCAAACCGGCCGACTGGGTATGCAAGAAATCCAGGACGATATCCTGCACAAGACGCGCGTCCTGTCTCGCGTTCGTCGATGTCGATGCCGATGCCGAGCCCAATGTCGCAGCGGACAAAGAAAGAAGGGCGACAAATCTCAGGCCGCAAGAAAGTACATGACGAGACACGATAGGCATAACGGATTCCTCGAGAAAAAATGTCCTGGGTCAGGGTGAACCGGGGGTTGGCCGCAATTGTAGTCTGCGTCCAGTTTCGGCAGCATGTCGAAATGAGGCTGGTTTGTGTCGTTATTTGATGGATTGCCCTCCTGCGTGACAACGCATCATGTCACCCACAGTGTTATCGCAGCCAAGCTGACCTGGGTTTTTTGATCCTGTGGGAAGCGGCATTGATTTCCTGCTTCCGTTTTCTCTTTTCAGCGAGCCGGCAAGAACTGTGACGCTGTGGCTGCAGAATAATCGATGAGGCAGCCTCGCATCACAGGGAAAAAGCTCATTCTTGGAAAGAACTCAGGAAGCCGGAGATTGCTCAAACCCGGAGTTAAGGGGTTTTAACCTTGTTGATCTTTCTTTCGCGCCGATCAGGTGTGAAATACCATGATCGAAGTAATTGCCAACAATACTGGGCATCTTAAACAGCATGTACTTGAGGAGAATTCATGATCAACAAACTTGATGCGACATTTCGCTTTTACGAGGACGCCTCCAACCTTCGGGCCCATCGCCAGCAATTGATTGCATCCAACATCGCAAACGTGGATACGCCGAACTTCAAGGCGCGCGACATCAATTTCACGGACGCGCTGGAGAATGCCGGCGGGAACAGGAACGTCAAACTGGCAACAAATGCCCCGAATCACATTGCATCGCCAGGCAGCGGCGGCGGGGCTGCCGCAACCGGCGCACCGTTGATGTATCGCGCGGCCATACAGGGAAGCGTGGATGGCAATACGGTGGATATGGATATAGAGCGCAGTCAGTTTGCCGACAACGCTATCCATTATGAAGCCAACCTCACATTCATCAGCGACCAGATCAAAATCATGCGGTCTGCCATTCAAGGCTAAGGAGAGTTTGCATCATGTCTTTGTTCAATATTTTTACCGTCGCCGGTTCGGCGATGACAGCCCAGAACCAGCGCCTGAACGTGGTTGCAAGCAACCTCGCCAACGCCGACAGTGCGGTGAGTTCCAACGGCCAGCCTTACAGGGCCAAACAGGTGCTGTTCATGAGTATCCCGTCAGTAGCCGGCGCCGATCCCAATAATGCGTCCAGCGGGGTAAAAGTGTCGGGAGTAGTCGAGGATCAATCACCGATGAAGTTGATATACGAACCCAGCCATCCTATGGCGAACGAAGAAGGCTTTGTAACCATGCCGAACGTGAACGTGGTGGAAGAAATGGTCGACATGATTTCCGCCTCGCGTTCGTATCAGAACAACGTGGATATGATGAATACCGCAAAGACCTTGCTGCTGAAGACTTTATCCATCGGACAATAAGGAAAAACCATGAGCACAATCCAGGATACGCAATCCGCCTCAAATCTTTTTGCAACATATGGAACAAAAAATACGGCTGAGCCCGCTAAAGATGATCTGCAGGATCGGTTTCTAAAGCTGCTCGTTACCCAGATGAAGAATCAGGATCCTCTCAATCCTCTTGACAACGCCCAAGTGACTTCTCAACTGGCACAAATCAGCACTGTCAACGGCATCGAAAAGCTTAATGCCACCATCGAGACCATGGCCAATAGCTTTAATGCAGGGCAATCCCTGCAGGCGGCGAACATGATCGGAAAAGACGTGCTCGTGCCCGGCTCATTACTGCAAGTGGCGGGCGGCGGTGGAATATTCGGCGTGGACCTGGCGCAGGCTGCGGATCAGGTGAAAGTAACGATACACGACGCTTCGGGCCGGGCAATCCGGACAATGGACGTTGACGCGCATGCCGCCGGTCCTTTAGCCCTGGCGTGGGATGGCAAGACGACCGATGACGCGCAGGCCGCTGATGGATCTTACAGCATCATTGTCTCCGCATCGCGTGGCGATCAGAAAGTCGACGCTCAACCCCTGGCCTTCGGCTCTGTCCAGGCCGTTTCCCAAAGTAACGGAGGTGTCCGGCTGAATGTCGGGACGCTTGGAATGGTAGGGTTGACGGACATCAAACAGATTTTTTAAACCGGGCATTATCGAGTATTCCGCCTCATGAATGAGGCGCTATCCAAGGAGTTATCATGAGTTTTCAGCAAGGCTTAAGTGGTTTGAATGCAGCGTCCAAGAACCTGGACGCGATCGGTAATAACGTGGCTAATGCCAATACAGTGGGGTTCAAGCAATCTCAGGCCCAGTTTGCGGATGTGTTCGCCAATTCGCTTTCGGGCGGCAGCAGCGTTCAGGCCGGCATCGGCGTCAAGGTTGCCGCGATCTCGCAGCAGTTCAATCAGGGCAGCATTACTGCATCCAGTAATCCACTCGATATTGCGATCAACGGCGGTGGTTTTTTTCGCCTGAGCGATCAGGGCACGGTCAGCTATTCGCGCAATGGTCAATTCCATCCGGATAAGGATGGGTTTATCGTGAATAGCAGCGGCATGCGTCTCACCGGTTATCCCGCGAACGCAGCCGGTGTGGTCAGTATCGCGGCGCCAACCGATCTGCAGATCTCAACGGCCGACCTGCCGCCCGGGGCAACCACGTTGGTGAGCGCGCTTGTTAACCTGGATTCGCGCGAACCGGCACTCAGCTCCGCTGCGTTCAACCTGGCCGATCCGACAACCTACCATGGCTCATCCTTTTTGCCGATTCACGACAGCCTGGGCAACCCGAGCACACTATCAACCTATTTCCTCAAGACAGGCACCAATAGCTGGGACGTCTTTGCAGCCAATGATGGCGCTCTGTTGAATGGCGGCGCATCGGTGGGCGCGTTGAATTTCCTGTCCAATGGCGCACTCGACCCACTAAGTTCCAGCGTGTTCAGTGTAGCTGCGCCGGTCAGTACCGGCGCCAATCCTTTGGCTTTCGATCTTGATTTCACCGGCACGACTCAATTTGGATCCAGTTTCGGTATCAACGCTCTGGAGCAGGACGGTTATGCCTCAGGTCGGCTCGCCGGGTTTGCCGTCGGGGCTGACGGCATAATCCAGGGCAGCTATTCGAGCGGCAAATTTTTAACCCTGGGGCAAGTGGCGCTGGCAAATTTTGCGAATCCCCAAGGTCTGGAATTGCGCGGCAATAATACCTGGAAAGAGAGCGCTGCTTCTGGCGCTGCATTGGTGGGCGCACCCAACACAGCAGGCTTGGGCGTACTTCAATCCGGTGCAGTTGAGGATTCGAACGTGGAGCTTACCTCTGAACTCGTCAATATGATAACTGCCCAGCGAATCTACCAGGCCAATGCCCAGACCATCAAGACACAAGACCAGCTATTGCAAACGATAGTGAATCTGAAGTGATAAAAAGCATGAGGTCGTAAGACCCACGACCGCTGAAACCTCGATTTCGTATTTCACATCGCCGCGAACACGATGTGCGGCGATATAGGGAATCGAGGTTCGTTCCAGAGGCCACTTACCTGCCACGTGGTCTCTAACTTCATTTAAAAAATTTACTTATCCACAGGAGTAATCATGGACCGAATGATCTATGTTTCCATGACCGGCGCAAAGCATACGCTGGGGCAGCAAGCCGCCATGTCGCAAAATTTGGCGAACGCAAACACGACAGGCTACCGTGCCGAGACCAGTGTATTTCGGGCCGTGCCGGTCCTCGGCAATACGTTGGCAACACGTGCATTCGTGGTGGACTCCAGCGCTGGTGCGGATTTCCGCCCCGGTACCGAGCAGCATACGGGACGTGAACTCGACGTAGCAGTACAGGGTTCAGGGTGGATCGCCGTCCAGCTGGAAGACGGGAGTGAAGCGTACACACGCAACGGCAACCTGCATATCAGCTCCAATGGGATATTGCAGACTCGCAACGGCTTGAATATACAAGGCGATGGCGGGTCGATTTCCATTCCTCCCAATACCGTCGTCACGATGGGGAGGGACGGGACGGTCTCCTCCGTGCCCGCGGGTGCAGGCGCGAATGAACCTAGCATCTCTTCGACACTCGGCCGCATCAAGCTGGTCAATCCCCCTGAGAACCAGCTCACACGTGGCCCCGACGGACTGTTCCGACTGGCGACCGGCGGCGAGTCCGAGGCCGACGTCGAGGTTACGCTCAGCAGCGGTGCGCTGGAGGGCAGCAATGTCAATGTAATCGAGGCTTTGGTCGACATGATTTCGCTTTCCCGACAGTTTGAAATGCAGATGAAGATGCTCAAGAGTGCTGAAGGTAATGCTCAACGCGCCAGTGCCCTCCTGTCGGTGAACGGCTGATAATAAGCAGGTCGGGCTCTGCCCGACTTCGCCTCTTGATCGTCGGGCAGAGCCCGACCTGCTTGGGTGCAATTCGCATGGCTGGCGCTTCTTATGATGCCGTTTTCAACATCAATTAATTCCCGTTATCCACAAACGATTTTCCCATATCCGATCAGGATGAAACCGCGAAGAAACACGGAATTAACCCTCTTTTCCACGCGCTGACCATCTCGGTGCTGTTATACGATATCGCAAATAACGCCGCTGCAATCAACGGCGGCATATCACCTCGCCGCTTAACCTTCAGGAGAACAACTTGATTCGCTCGCTCTGGATTTCAAAGACCGGTCTGGATGCACAACAGACCCAGATGGATGTCATTGCCAACAATCTGGCAAACGTAAGCACCAACGGTTTCAAGCGCTCGCGCGCGGTATTCGAGGACCTGATGTACCAGACCTTACGCCAGCCTGGTGCACAATCTTCACAGCAGACGCAACTGCCGTCCGGCCTGCAGATCGGTACCGGCGTAAGGCCGGTGGCCACCGAGCGCGTGTATACCCAAGGCAACCTGCAGCAGACCGGTAACTGGAAGGACGTGGCGATTAACGGCCAGGGATTCTTTCAGGTATTGCGGCCGGATGGCTCGACAGCTTACACGCGTGACGGCTCATTTCAGATTGATGCCGAAGGACAACTCGTCACGGCAAGCGGATACCAGGTTCAGCCCTCAATCACCATTCCTCCCAATGCTCAGAGCGTTACCATTGGGCGCGATGGCGTTGTCACCATAACCCAGCAGGATTCTCCTCTTCCCGCACAGGTAGGTTCGCTGCAACTTGTTACTTTCATCAATCCGGTGGGTTTGCAGGCCGTCGGCGAGAACCTTTTTATCGAAACCGGTTCCAGCGGCACCCCCAACCTCAACACGCCGGGTTCGGATGGTACCGGACTATTGAATCAGGGTTATGTGGAAACATCCAACGTCAACGTGGTGGAAGAGTTGGTAAACATGATACAGACGCAGCGCGCCTACGAAATTAACAGCAAGGCGGTCCAGACTTCGGATCAGATGCTGCAACGCCTGTCGCAAATGTAATGTGGCGAATTTTAGAAACGATGGACGAGCGGCGATATACCGCAAGCATGGGAACAGCCCTATGAACGTAAATATTCTTGCTGCGCGAAGTGAGCAGTTCGTGGCATCCCTCATACTTATGGTTGCCGTTCTTTTCGGGTTGTCAGGATGCATAACTCTCCCGGCCCCGGCATCGATCGTACAGCAACCGATGTCTTCCCGCGCGCCGCAGGCAGGGGTACCGCCTGCCAATGGTGCGATTTATCAGGCGGGCATTCTGCACCGGCCGTTATTTGAAGATCGCCGCGCCCGCCAGGTGGGCGATATTCTGATGATCGTTCTCAACGAAAAAACCAACGCAAGCAAGAAATCCAACAGCAGCGTCAATAAGAAAGGCGAGGTAAATGTGGGCATCCCGCCAATTGTGTTTGGCGTTCCTATCACTAAAAAAGTGGACATGGGCGCCTCTACTGCCAATGATTACGCCGGGAAAGGGGAGGCGGCTTCCGCCAACAATTTTACCGGCACCATTAGTGTCACCGTGCTTGAAGTGCTGCCGAACCGCAACCTCGTGGTAAGTGGTGAAAAACAATTGTCCATGACGCAGGGCACCGAGTACATCCGGTTCTCCGGCGTAGTCCGCCCCGAGACCATCGTCAACAACGTGGTTTCGTCCGTGCAGGTGGCCGACGCAAAAATCGAGTACAAGGCCAACGGCTACATTGATGAGGCACAGACAATGGGCTGGCTTGCGCGCTTTTTCCTGACCGTCTCGCCGTTTTAACGAGCACATGAATAATTTCAACAAAAATTGAATGATTACCGCGATCCCAGTGAGCCCATGACATCCTTAACTTTCAGATCCGCCGTTCACTTACTGTCTATTCTGTTGATCGGGTCTTTCGTTCTGGCAGGCCCGGCGCACGCCGAGCGCATCAAGGATCTTGCCTCGATCCAGGGCATGCGCACAAACCAGCTGATCGGCTACGGGCTGGTGGTGGGGCTGGACGGCACCGGCGACCAGACTATTCAGACGCCATTTACCATACAGTCGCTCAACAGCATGCTGATGCAGATGGGCATCAATGTCCCGCCCGGCACCAACATGCGCTTGAGAAACGTGGCCGCCGTAATGGTGACGGCCGTGCTGCCATCGTTTGCCCAGCCTGGCCAGATGATCGATGTAACTGTTTCCAGCATGGGCAACGCCAGAAGCCTGCGCGGCGGTACACTGCTGATGACGCCGCTCAAGGGCGCTGATGGCGAGGTCTACGGAATGGCCCAAGGCAACCTGGTGGTGGGCGGAATCGGTGCTGCGGCCAGCGGCAGCAAGGTACAGGTCAATCATTTAAGCGCCGGTCGTATTTCTGGCGGTGCCACGGTGGAAAGGGCGGTCCCCACGGTATTGACTCAAGGCAATGGAATACGGCTCGATCTCAACACCAGCGACTTTTCCAATACCCGGCGAATAGTGGAGGCAATCAATGCCCGCTTTGGCGAAGGGACAGCCTCCGCAATGGATGGGCGGGCGATCCAGGTGCGCGCGCCTGAAGGCAGCGACCAGCGCGTGGCGTTCATCGCGGAAGTGGAAAGCATGAATATCAGCCCCTCGCCAGCTCAGGCAAAAGTTATCGTCAACAGCCGCACCGGTTCGGTGGTCATGAACCAGTCGGCCACCGTTGACGCCTGCGCCATCGCCCACGGAAACTTATCGGTGGTTATCAGTACAGAGCCGGTAATCAGCCAGCCGGGACCATTTTCCGGCGGACAAACCATACAGGCACAGCGCTCCACTATCGAGATCAAGCAGGAGTCTGGGATGCTGACAATGGTTGAAGGTGCGTCGCTGGCCGAGGTGGTGAAAGCATTGAATGCAATCGGCGCGACGCCGCAAGACTTGCTGTCGATTCTTCAGGCGATGAAATCGGCTGGCGCGCTAAGAGCGGAACTGGAGGTCATCTGATGGTTGCTTCGGCTGACCTGTCTACCAAATTCGCGCTTGACGTTCAGGCGGTCGATGAGTTACGCATTGCGTCGAGAAAAGACGGCCAGGCTGGTCTTGAAGCCGCAGCCCGGCAGTTCGAGGCGCTGTTCATGAACATGATGCTGAAGGCCATGCGCGACGCTACGCCACAAGACGATCTGATGGACAGCGAGCAGAGCCGCCTTTACACGTCGATGCTCGACCAGCAACTCTCGCAAAGCATGGCCTCCCGCGGCGTAGGCCTGGCCGATGTCATGATACGGCAACTACGCGGCGGATTGTCGCAGGAATCGGAGCAGGAAATACCTGTTCCGGCTCCTGCGGTCGACGGTCAACCGCCTGCCGGGAGCATTCCGTTCCTGGCGAGATTGCAGCCAAACCCGATTACCCAGCAGCGGACGCAGCCATCCACCTCTGTAGCCTAACCGGGACCATTGAAGCCATCGAATCCAGTGGCGCAGGCCGCAAATCCGCTAACGGAATCGCTCGCTCCGGTAGTGGCTCAGCCCGGAGCGCACCCGCATGTGATGGAGTTCCAGGCCAGGCTGATGCCATACGCGCAACAGGCCAGTAAGGCGACTGGCATACCTGCCCTGTTCATGCTGGGGCAGGCTGCGCTGGAAAGCGGTTGGGGCAAACGCGAGCTTCGCGGGCCGGATGGCTCACCCAGCTACAACCTGTTCGGCGTAAAGGCCGGCGCCAGCTGGAAAGGTCCTGTAGTGGAATCCGTAACGACGGAATACGTCAACGGGGTAGCTCGCAAAAGCGTGGAAAAATTCCGTGCTTACGGTTCTTATGCGGATGCCTTCGGCGACTATGCCAACCTGCTGCGCGGCAACCCGCGCTATGCGCAGGTGCTGGCACAAGCGGTGCAAGGCCTCGATGCGGAAAGTTTCGCGCAAGGCCTCCAACAGGCGGGATATGCGACCGATCCGGATTATGCGAACAAGCTGAGCCAGATCATCAGGACCACCCAGTGGTCCGGCGAAGCGCCATTGTAAGCGCCACTACCGATATTTCCCCGGTTGCTCCGCATACTGCCAAGCTGGATTAAACAGATTCAATATTTTTGATCGTGAGCCGTTAATATCGAATGAATACGGACAGAATTTGGAGACAGTATGGCTAACGGCATTTTTGGTATCGGCCTCAGCGCGCTCAACGCGGCTCAGCAAGGGTTGCTTGTTTCCGGCCACAACGTCAGTAATGCGGCCACGCCCGGTTACACCCGCCAGCAAACTGTACAGTCAGCAAGCGGCGCGCAAGCCACCGGCAGTGGCTTCATCGGCCGGGGCGTGCAGGTCGATACGGTAAAACGCGTATATAACCAGTTGCTGGTCAGCCAGGTTGCACAGGCAAAAACGGAATCGGCCCAGCTCGACACCTATTTTGCGCAAATGGGCCAGATAGATACGCTACTGGCAGACCCGACCGGACGGCTCGGCCTTGCGCCGGCGCTGCAAGATTTTTTTGGTGGCGTGCAAGGCGTTGCCACCAATCCATCCGACATCGCTTCCCGGCAATCCGTGCTGTCCAACGCAGAAGTGCTGGTACACCGTTTTCAGTCGCTGAACGACAGCCTGGATCTGATCCAGGATGGGGTGAACAAACAGATCGAGAACAGTGTCTCGCTTATCAATACGCTGGGTGCGAAAATCGGCGAACTGAACGGAACCATCAGTCTGGCCGAGGGCAGCGCGGGTGGGCAACCGGCAAATGACTTGCGAGACCAGCGCGACGAACTGGTCATGCAACTCAACAATGAGGTGCGCGCGAAAGTCGTTGAACAGAGCGATGGCGGTTACAGCATTTTCATCGGCACGGGCCAGTCCCTGGTCGTGGGTTCAACCGCCTTCCAGCTCGTTACGACAGCTTCTCCGGTTGACCCGCACCGTCTCGGAATCGGTTATGTTGCGGGCGGCGATACCCTGCCCATCAAGGAATCGAGCCTGGATGGCGGCAAGCTGGGCGGGTTGTTGCAATTCCGCAATGGCGAATTCGATGCCGCCCGCAATGGCCTGGGGCGCGTGGCTATCAGCCTGGCGGGCACATTCAATGACCAGCACCGGCTGGGCCAGGATGTGGAAGGCAACCTGGGTGGCGAATTCTTTACGGTACCAAGCCCGTCGGTTGCAGCGTCGGCAAAGAATGCAGGCAACGCGGCTGTTGCCGCTGACATCACTGGCTACAGCGCGCTTACCACCAGCGATTATCGACTGCGGTATGATGGCGCCAATTACACCCTTACCCGGCTTAATGACGGTGTCGCGCAAACGTTTGCAGCGTTCCCGCAGACCGTGGACGGTGTACGCTTGAATATTGCTTCCGGCACTGCGGTTGCAGGGGATGAATTTTTGATCCAGCCCACGATAAATGGCGCCGGGCAAATCAGGGTGGCCATTCAGGATACCAATCTGATTGCTGTAGCCGCGCCGATCCGGACAGATGCGCCGCTTGCCAATGCCGGCACCGGACGCATCAGCGCTGGTAGCGTCGATACTCCGCCGCCCCCCAACCTCAATCTTAAAGAACCGGTTACCTTTACCTTTACCAGTGCCACAACTTTCGACGTGAGCGGGAACGGCACCGGTAACCCCACCGGCATTGCATTCACTTCCGGCAGTCCGGTCAGCTTCAACGGGTGGACCGTGAATCTTACGGGGATACCCAAGCCGGGAGATACGTTCAGCATTGACCCCAACGACAACGGGACGACAGATAATCGCAATGCTTTGTTACTTGGCGCACTGCAGAGCAGCCGTACTTTAGCGGGTGGTACAGCGAATTATCAGGGCGCCTACGGTCAGGTGGTCAGCCTGATAGGTAACAAGACCCGTGAACTGGAAATCACCAGTACCGCCCAGTCGGCATTCCTGAGCCACGCACAGGCTTCGCAGCAATCCGTGTCGGGCGTGAATCTGGACGAAGAAGCCGCCAATCTGATGCGGTACCAGCAGGCGTATCTTGCGGCCAGCAAGGTGATACAGACGGCCAGCCAGATGTTCGACGCACTGCTCGATATTACGAGGTAACGAGTGGATGCGGGCAAGTGCAGCGGGCGCAATGCGTAGCCTGCAATCAGTTCGGATAGAGATAGAATCATCAAAAAGGAGTCCTCATGCGCGTCAGCAGTAATACCAGCTATGAACTCGGCATTGCCGCCATCAACCGGCAACAGACCGCGCAGGTGAAAGCTCTGCAACAGATAAGCAGCGGACAGCGCGCACTGACGCCTTCCGATGATCCCGCTGCCTATGTCCGGGCGCTTGAAGTATCCCAGGCCGATTCAGCCAATATGCAGTACGCGATAAACCGTCAGAATGCCGCAGCGAGTTTCGGGGTGCTGGAAGGCACTCTCGGCGATATGACGAATTTATTACAGAACGCGCAGGGACTGGCCATATATGCCGTTAACGGCACGCTTGCCGACAGCGAACGCAATGCGATCGCAACCGAATTACGCGGGAACCTCGATGAATTGCAGGATCTCGCAAATCGCACCGACGGGAACGGGCAATACCTGTTTTCCGGTTTCCAGGGCGCGACCAAGCCATTCATCGACACCGGTAGCGGCATACAGTACAAGGGCGACGAAGGCATTCGCAACATCCAGGCCAGCTCATCCCGCCAGCTTGCCATGAACGAATCGGGACGTGATGTGTTCGAGCGAATTCGGGCTGACGGAGGAGGGTACCAGAGCATGTTCAATACGTTTTCCAGCCTGATCAACCTGCTTGAAACCCCCGTGACCGATGATGCCAGCAAGACCGCACTCGCCAACGGCTTGAGTACCGCCCAAATCAACCTCTCCAACGCGCTGGATAATGTGCTCCGAGTCCATTCCTCGGTAGGCACGCGCATGAAAGAGGTGGATACGCTCAACGACAGCGGCGATGGGCTAAATATTCAGTACAAACAGCAACTGTCCGACCTGCGGCAGGTCGACTACGCCAAGGTCATCAGTGATCTGACGCAGCAGCAGACTTATCTGGAGGCGACGCAAAAATCATTTTTGAAAGTACAGGGGTTGTCATTGTTCGACTATATTCGGTAGCGTTATTTGAACAATGGAGTTTAGCGAGAAAATCCGAGACGATAACTGAACGGCAGGCGGGCACGTACCAGCAGACTCAACCAATCCAGTATGTTGCCTCGTCTGGATCAGCGGTTCATACGCGTAGGGATCATCTGCCGTTATTTCCCGATAAAACCAGAGCAGGAAGACGGGCAACGCCGCAATCAACTGCGAATTGTCACAGCACTGTGGATCTGTTGGTCAGTGCGATTGGCTTAAACATCGTGAAAACACAGAGATGTCCGGTTGGTACGAATTCAGCCGACCAACCGTTCACTCAAGTCACATCGGATCTCATCGAGCATAAACCGCGAAGAAAGAGCAGCATCGTCATCGCCAAGCATCTAGGTCGCCCCAAGCGTACCTCAACACTCCGATCGACGAGTTGCAGTAAAAAAGTTTCTGCGTGAGAGCAGATTTGGGGGTTTTGAAGGCCAATAGTTATTTTATTGACCTAAAAAGAGACGAAACACGAACCTTCCACGCGCGTTCACAACCCATTTCCTTTAAGTCAGGCAGGTTGCCGTCAGCCTGTTCTTTCTCCTCTTTCTCTTCTTTCCCTTTCTTTTATTCCTTTTCCGAATTCAGCCTCTCTCGACAACTTGATAACAGGGTAACCAAGTCGTTCTCGCGCGCAAAACCGCTGACAAAATTCCAGGCGCAAGGCTCGAGGCTGCGCAAGGCCAGGTCGACGATCACGCAAAGGACACCGCAAATGATAGCGGGCCGGACAAGGGGAGAACAGTTGAAACAGGGGCGAGCGGCAGAATGCTCGC
>JBDTHR010000020.1:0-10543 GCA_039936855.1 Nitrosospira sp.
TGCCGGTATCACTGTCCAACCCGCTGGGACTATCGAGTGAAAGCACCGGCAGGTTCATGCGATTGACCGCCTCGACAAGATCGAGATATTCATCCGCCAGGTTGCGCCCGTTCCGATGAGCAAGACCAATGCCGAACAAACCATCTATTACGACATCCCATGTTTCATCTTCGGGGATTTCGGAGAGTACCTCGCCACCCGCGGCGAGCCAGGCGTTCAATGCCTGTTTCGCATCGTCCGAAAGATTTTCACGCTCACCGGTAAACACCAGTGTGACCTTGTACCACCATCCGTGCAGATGTCGGGCTACGACGAAGGCGTCGCCGCCATTGTTGCCCGGCCCCGCCAGCACCAGCGCTCTCGTTTTGCCGGCGATCAGGAGTTTCTCCCGCGCAATTTCAGCAGCGGCCAAACCCGCTTTTTCCATGAGTTGGGGCCATCCGGGTAAAGCGGCCGCAAGTTGCTCGATCTCCCGGATCTCGGCGGCGAGATAAACGGCGCTGGAATTATTCTGGTTGGGTGGGTTCATGGTATCGACCGTCAATGTATCTACAAACTATCTGCAAACCTGAATCCCGTCATTACATTCCGCTTCAGGAAACTGGATTCCTGTGTATCGACTGGCATCGTCAATCACAGCCCGCGCAATATCCCTTATGGCGGCAACCTTCTTCGCCATCATCTCGCGTCCTGATGGATCATCCGGGTTAAAGCTTCTCCGGCTACGGGCAACCTGTCTTCTCGTGTAAAATGACGCTCTCAATTTATCGGTTCAGGTTATCGAATGCTTCGACTTCGCGGCGGTAGCGCGCTTTCCCCGTTTCGCCTGGAAAAACTGGCGGCCACCCTAAAAATTATCGCTCCGCAAGTTTCCCACATTTATGCAGAATTTTGGTACTTTTGCGCGGTCACGCGCGATCTGCGCGAGAATGAAACTGCCGTTCTAGGAAGGTTGCTCAAGTGCTTCCCGGCGCAGGTATCCCCGGTAGAGGAGGTGGCGCCACATACCCCGTTGCTCCAGGGGAATTTTCTGCTGGTGGTGCCGCGCCCCGGCACCATATCGCCCTGGTCGACCAAGGCGACCGATATTGCCCGTCATTGCGGGCTGGAGGCGGTGGACAGGCTGGAGCGGGGCGTGGTCTTTCATTTCCACATGGCAGCTCATGCGCCGGGCGAACTTTCCGCTGATGCCAAAGATGCGCTGGCCGGGCTGATACATGACCGTATGACAGAGGCGGTGTTTGACTCACTCGACGCGGCAGAAAGTTTATTCCGGCATTTCGCCCCTGCGCCACTCCTGTCGGTGGATTTGCTGGCAGGCGGAAAAGAAGCTTTGGAAAAGGCCAACGACGAAATGGGCCTCGCACTTTCACCCGATGAGGTCGGCTATTTCGCAGCCTATTTCATGCGCATTGGACGCAACCCCACCGATGTGGAATTGATGATGTTTGCGCAGGCGAATTCGGAGCACTGTCGTCACAAGATTTTTAACGCTGACTGGGTGATAGACGGCAAGCCCGAAAGCAGATCGTTATTCTCGATGATTCGTTATACCCACCAGCAGCATCCGCAAGGCACGGTGGTGGCGTACGCCGATAATTCTTCTGTCATACAGGGAGCGAAAATCGCGCGCTTCTACCCCGGCAAGGGTAATGCGTATGGTTATGCCGATGAGCAGACACACATCCTGATGAAAGTGGAAACGCATAATCATCCCACTGCGATTTCGCCTTTTGCGGGCGCGGCCACCGGTGTGGGCGGGGAGATTCGCGACGAAGGGGCCACCGGTCGCGGCGCCAAACCCCGAGCCGGGCTCAGCGGTTTCTCGGTTTCCAATTTGAATATCCCGGGGTTTATCCAGCCGTGGGAAGCGTACACGCAAAAGGGAACGGACCATTCGGACCATTCTTACGGCAGGCCGGCGCGAATCGCGTCAGCTCTGCAAATCATGCTTGAAGGTCCCATCGGTGGCGCGGCGTTCAACAATGAGTTCGGGCGACCCAACCTCGCGGGGTACTTCCGCACATTTGAGGAAACTGTCGCCGGCGAGATGCGCGGTTACCACAAACCCATCATGTTGGCCGGGGGCATCGGCCACATTGCCGAGCAGCATTCTTTCAAGGAAAAGTTTCCGGCCGGCGCGCTGCTTATTCAACTGGGCGGACCCGGAATGCTGATCGGCCTTGGGGGTAGCGCGGCCTCGAGCATGGATACGGGAGCAAATACCGAGCGTCTTGATTTCGATTCAGTGCAGCGCGGCAATGCGGAAATGGAGCGGCGCGCGCAAGAAGTCATCGACAATTGCTGGCAACTGGAAAGACGGGGCGAGTCTAATCCGATTCTTTCGATCCACGACGTTGGCGCGGGCGGCTTGTCCAATGCGTTGCCCGAACTGCTGCACGATGCCGGACGGGGCGGGCATTTCAACCTGCGTGATATTCCCTCGGAAGAGTCGGGCATGTCGCCGATGCAGATCTGGAGTAACGAGGCGCAGGAACGTTATGTGCTTGCGATCATGCCCGAATCGTTGGAGACATTCGAGGCGATTTGTGCGCGGGAACGCTGCCCGTTTGCTGTGGTGGGTACCGCAACGGCGCTGGAGCAGCTTATCGTGACTGACCCGGCATTCGGCAATCGGCCGGTGGATATGGATCTTTCCGTATTGCTGGGCAAACCGCCCAAAATGATTCGCGAAGCGACGCATATCAATAAAGCGCTGGTGCCATTTGACATGGCGGGACTGGATCTCCGGGAATCGGCATATCGGGTGCTTCGGTTGCCGGCGGTAGCGGACAAGACTTTCCTCATCAGCATCGGCGACCGCAGCGTGGGCGGGATGACCGCACGCGACCAGATGGTGGGGCCGTGGCAGGTTCCGGTGGCGGATGTGGCGGTGACGTTGATGGGTTACCGTGGCTATCTGGGCGAAGCATTCGCGGTGGGCGAGCGTACGCCGGTGGCGCTGATTGATCCGGCGGCTTCAGCCCGCATGGCGGTGGGCGAAGCCATCACCAACATGGCAGCGGCGTCGATTGAACGCCTCGGAGAGATCAAGCTTTCCGCAAACTGGATGGCTGCGGCCGGACATCCAGGCGAAGATGCAGGCTTGTTCGATGCGGTGCGGGCGGTAGGGATGGAATTATGTCCCCGGTTGGGAATCAGCATTCCGGTGGGCAAAGACTCCATGTCCATGAAGACAGTGTGGGAAGCAGAGGTTGGCCTCGGGGATGCGGCCGGCCTCGGCGATGTGAAAGTCAGAAAAGAGGTGATTGCACCCCTGTCGCTGATCGTTTCCGCATTTTCGAGAGTGACGGATGCGCGCAAAACGCTTACGCCGCAGTTACGCGTGGATCGCGGCGAGACCGAGCTTATACTGGTCGATCTCGGTGGCGGCAGAAACCGTCTGGGCGGTTCGGCGCTGGCCCAGGTTCACAAGCAGGTGGGCAATGATGCGCCGGACATCGCTGGTGTGGAGGGCGCAGCGCAACTCAAGGGCTTCTTCGCCGCCATACAACGCCTGAATCGTGAAAACAGGATAATTGCCTATCACGACCGTTCGGATGGAGGTCTGTTTGTCACATTGTGCGAGATGGCTTTCGCCGGGCGTGCTGGCATGACCATCAATCTGGATCAGTTGTGTTTCGATGCAGCGGCAAGCGACATCGATGGCAGCGAATTGAAACCGGAAGCGCTGGGAGGAAGGTTCCTGGAGCGCATCATGTCGGTGCTGTTCAATGAGGAACTGGGCGCGGTGATCCAGATAGAAGCGGCGCAGCGCCAGCATGTACTGGATGTTTTGTCGGCAGAAGGCTTGCGCGACCTGAGCTTTATTATCGGCAGCGTCAATGGCGGGGATGAAATCCGGTTCCTGCGCAACAATAAGCCGGTATTCTCGGAGAGGCGCGTCGAGTTGCATCGCGCCTGGTCGGAGACGACTTATCGGATGCAGAAGCTGCGCGACAACCCCGATTGCGCTCAACAGGAGTACGATCGCATACTTGATGTCCGTGACCCCGGTTTGCATGCGCAGCTGGGTTTCGATGTGGGCCGCGACATCGCCTCGCCCTATATTAACGGCGGCGTCAGACCCCGGATTGCGATTTTGCGCGAGCAGGGCGTGAACGGTCACGTCGAAATGGCCGCGGCTTTTGATCGTGCCGGGTTTGATGCGACGGATGTACACATGAGCGATATCATTGCGGGGCGCGTTTCGCTGAGTGGTTACAAGGGCTTCGCCGCTTGCGGCGGTTTTTCGTATGGCGATGTGCTCGGGGCGGGGGAAGGATGGGCTGGTTCCATCCTGTTCAACGCACGCGCGCGCGATGGGTTTGAAACCTTTTTTTCGCGGGATGACACCTTTGCGCTGGGCGTATGCAATGGCTGCCAGATGATGAGCAATTTGCATGAAATCATTCCGGGAACGGGACATTGGCCAAGATTCGCGCGCAATAAATCCGAGCAATTCGAAGCACGTCTGGTCATGGTGGAGGTCCAGCAAAGTCCTTCGCTGTTTTTCGATGGCATGGCGGGGAGCCGGATGCCTGTTGTCGTCGCGCACGGCGAAGGCTATGCTGAATTCACCGACAAGAACGACATCTCGTTAATCTCGCCGCTCGTCACCTTGCGTTTCGTGGATAATCACGGGGCGCCCACCGAGATTTATCCCCTTAATCCCAGTGGCTCTTCTCAAGGTATTACTGGCGTGACGACAGCAGATGGACGGTTCAGCATACTCATGCCTCACCCGGAGCGCGGGTTTCGCGCTGTCCAGCATTCATGGCATCCCGATTGGTGCGAGGATGCGCCGTGGATGCGAATGTTCAGGAATGCACGTAAATGGGTGGGGTGAGGCATGCGCATGGCGAGCATGCCGGCGCCCGCGGTTCCGGTGCTTGTCGGGCCAGATTATCTGGATATGAAAAGGAGGGTTCGATGAAGGAGTATCCCGCTTGAAAATCTCTCGGAGTGTTGTCCTTGCTCCCTTTTTTGCCTATGTTGGCCTCGCATTGATTGCCTCCGGCCTTTCCCTCGATATGGTGTCGGCGCAAACGAAAACCGCTGGCAAGGATAATCTGGACTGTGTGCCGGCCGGGAGCTGGATCGTGCCCGGCGACGGGAAAATATCCGGCACCGAAGTCATCAATCGTGCCGCCAGGCGTTCGGTCGTGCTGCTGGGTGAAATGCACGACAACGCCGAACATCACCGCTGGCAATTACAGACGTTGTCCGCGCTGCATGCGTTGCGGCCGGACATGGTCATCGGTTTTGAAATGTTTCCGAGACGCGTACAGAAGGCGCTGGACCAATGGGTGGCGGGCGAGCTTACCGAATCGCAGTTTCTTGCCGCTTCGGACTGGAATGCCGTCTGGAGCACGGACGCTAATCTCTACCTGCCATTGTTCCGCTTTGCGCGCATGAACCGCATACCGATGCTGGCGCTTAATATCGATACGCGTCTGAGAAAGTCGGTTTCGGCGCTAGGGTTTGCCGGCGTGCCGGAGAATGAACGCGAAGGCGTGACGGCGCCCGCTGCACCGAGCACGGCTTATCTCGATTATCTGTTGCCGATTTACGGCCAGCACGAGCGGAGCGGTAAAAAGATCGGCGATGCCAGTCGTGATAATCCGAATTTCCGACGCTTTGTCGAGAGCCAGCAACTTTGGGACCGGGCGATGGCTCAAGCGTTGAATTCGGCGGTGGGCCGCGCAGAGCGCCCTCTTGTCATCGGAATCATGGGATCGGGGCATATCAAATATGGTTATGGGGTTCCCCACCAACTGAAAGACCTGGGCGTGACCGATGTTGGCACGTTGCTTCCCTGGAATAGCGGTACCACTTGCGCACAAATTACCGCCGGGCTGGCCGATGCAGTATTCGGTATCGAAGTGCCATTGGTGGTGTCGCATGAACGTCCACGGCAGCGCCTTGGTATCCGTTTTGAAATGGCACAGGATGGCGGCGCGCGAATACTGCAGGTAGAGAAGGGAAGTATTGCCGAGGCCGCGGGTATTCGCGACAGCGATGTGATCGTGGAAGCCGCCGGCGTGCCTATCAAGCAAATGGATGATATTGTTGAAATAGTCAAACGACAGGCCCCGGGAACGTGGCTGCCGCTCAAACTGAAGCGCGGCGGGGATACAATCGAGAGCGTCGCCAAGTTTCCGGCGATACTGAAGGGAGGCGAATGATAAAGCTGATGACGGGGTGGTATATTTTGAATGGCCGTGGAAGTATCGTCTGTTTCGTGTTTTCGATTCTGGCGGTACTTGTTTCAAACAGCGCGTCTGCCGCATCCGCCACACCTCCCGAGGCAGCCGATGCCGCTGAGATCACCTATGAAATCGACGTTCAAATAGATCCGGTGGCGCACACTATCGAGGGCCACAGCGTCATCCTGGCGAACTCGTCGGAAGAGCTGACTCTCGTGCTGGGCCGTCGTTTCGGTGTGTTGAGTGCGCAGGTCAATGGCACATCGCTGGGGCCTGCTGCCAGTATGGGGAAAGTCCGGGCCTGGCGAGTTTTCAACGACAACGGCCTGCCGCGCCGTATCGAGGTTCATTGGCGCGGTGAATTGACGCCGCTCGATACTTCGCTCGATCATGCTCAGACGCTGGGGCGGGACGAGCCGTCAAGCAGCGAGGCCGGGACGTTTCTGCCTGATTCGAGCGGCTGGTATCCGTACATTGCGGGAAAGCTCGCCAGCTATCGCGTCAGCATCGAACTTCCTCTCGGGCAACGGGCGATTGTTCCAGGCCGCCTGGTGAAAGAGTCCGAGTACGCTGACGGTTACCGTGCACGTTTTGAGTTCCTGGCGCCGACCGGCGGTATCGACCTCATGGCCGGTCCCTATAGCGTCGAATCGCGGACGATGCGGGGCGCCGGCGGCAAGTCCATCCAGTTGCGGACCTATTTCCACCCGGAACTCATAGACCTTGCACTTGGATATCTCGATTCGGTAGAAAGCTATATCGATTTCTACGAATCCTGGATCGGCGCGTATCCGTTTACCGAATTCAGCGTTGTCTCCAGCCCTACGCCGACAGGATTCGGCATGCCGACGCTCACCTATCTTGGAACGGAGGTGCTGCGGCTTCCATTCATTCGTTATTCGTCGCTGGGCCACGAGGTGCTGCATAACTGGTGGGGAAACGGCGTATACACCGACTATGCACACGGCAACTGGTCAGAGGGGTTGACCACGTTCATGGCCGATTACGCGTATAAGGAGCGCGAAAATCCCGAAGCTGCGCTGGACATGCGGCGCGGGTGGCTGCGCGATTTCGCCGCGCTATCGTCCGGGCAGGACGCGCCGCTCAACACATTCACGTCGCGTACGCATGGGGCGACCCAGATAGTTGGCTACAACAAATCGGCAATGGTCTTCTTCATGCTGCGCGATATGCTCGGGCGCGAAACTTTCGATCGTGCTCTCCAGGCATTCTGGCGGGAGCATCGCTTCCACATCGCATCATGGGTGGATTTGCAGCGTGCGTTCGAGGCGGCATCGGGGAAGGACCTGAGTGTTTTCTTTGACCAGTGGCTCACCCGCGGAGGAGCGCCGGTTGTACGCATTGCAGAAGCGGCACGCGTAGAGCCGGGTTCGGCGGCTTCCACACATCATCGTGTCAAGGTGACGCTTGAGCAAGCGGAACCTGTATATCGATTAAGTGTACCTGTCGCGGTCCGCACTACCGGGGGCGAGGAATTTCACACGCTTGACCTTGAGAATCCGCGTCAGGAATTCATGCTTGACGTGAGCGCCCGACCGCTACAGGTGACGCTCGATCCGGATTTACGGTTGTTCCGGCGCTTGATGCCCGATGAAGCTCCGCCAATCCTGCGGCAGGTGATGGTAGACCGGACAGCCGCTACCATTCTGCTTCCTGAAAACGGGGATGCGCGCAGCGCCGCCGAAACCCTGGCGGAGAAACTTCAACACCGTAAGCCAATACTGGTTTCGGGTACGGAGACGCCCCCGGCGGTACCGGTGCTTGTGATTGGACTCGAAGAGCAGGTGGATGCCTGGCTTGCAAGGCATCAATTGCCTGCGCGACCGGACATCGTGCGCGACAAAGGTTCGGTGCAAGCATGGACGGTGAGCCGTCCCGATGGCCTTACACTCGCGGTGGTATCTGCGCGTGATGTCGCGTCTCTCGCTGCGGTAACGCGACCGCTACCGCATTATGGTCGCCAGAGCTATGTAGTATTCAATGGTTCGAAGGTGACTGAGCGCGGCGCATGGCCAACACGTGCGCCGATGGTAAAGCTCGACTGATAGCTGAAAACTGCGATACGCGGATTCCGGCTGTGCTGTCTGCTACAGCGCCGCCGGAATTCTTGCGCTACAAATGCGGATTAAAGATTCGCATCCCGTTCCCGCGTTCACTTCCGCTGCGGTGATGTGGTCTATGCGAAGTTCCTTAATTGAAACCATAATAGACTCGGGACAGAAGCAACCATCGTGAATATGCGAGTGACCCTGGATGCAGTGTTCACTCGCTGGCATGGATATGTCAGTGAAAATCGACTATTATTTCCTTATACACCTACTGAGGGAGCAGATATGAATGTTGATTACAAAGGATACTGTATTGTCGCCGGTGTCGATCACGACGATACCACTGGTCTGTGGAACGGCCGTTACAGAATTCTCAGTGACAAGGGAATCGTTGTTTATGAAAGTTTTGTCGAACCTGTATCTGATCAGGATCAGGCCGGTGAGGCTGCCAGCGTCGCAGCTCGCGCATGGATCGACAGGCAATAATAATAGCCAAAGCGGTTCGACCTGGTTCGCACGGTGTCGAGTTTTTGTAAATATACAGCCGCCTCGTACAATGCGAGGTTCGGTGGTGCCGGCGATAAAAAAGACCCGCCGAAGCGGGTTTTTTTGTCCATGCATTCGGGAGTTTTATGATTTACGCCTGCCCAGCGCTCCGATAGCGAAAAGGCCGAGCCCGACCAAGGCAAGGGTTGCCGGTTCCGGGAGTTCGCCAACCTGGTTAAATGTAGGGTCATATGTCGTGTAATGACTCAGCCTGCCTATATTGTTGTTATTCCCGCCACCTCCGGAAAGGTATTGCACTTGTTCGTTAGACCATACCAGTTTTGTCATTTCCCCGATGTTTTGAAAGAAAAAGGTATTGGCGGTGGCGCTGGTACCACCAATGCCGAATTTCAAAAGGAAAAACCCTGGCGTGGCGGGGTTGACATCCAGATACCATTCACCCGGATTTGTCCCATTCGCATAAGCGGTGAACGAGCTAATCTTGAGATCCTGTACCAGGTTGGAGTTTCCGGCAAAACCTTCCATGGCGGCAAGCTCGGTCGCATCCCCGGAGTTGCTAAGAAGAGCCTCTCCTATTTTAGTGTCAAGTATGAAGGCCGCTTGTGCAGACGGTGTCCAGATGGCCGCGCACACCAGTGTTGTGAGTATCGTGGAAAAGAATTTTTTTTTGTTCATTTTATCCTCCTTGTTTTTCAATTGCGGAGTTGCGTGATATATCAGGCATTTGCAGAAGAGCACCGGATCAGGCGTCGTACCTGAGGTTTGCCGGTTTGTCGAAAAACTCTTCCCAATGCTACAGTTATTATTATTATTCGCATAAAAGCAGAAAAATGATATAGCCCGACGAGTTGATTGTGATGGCTCTGTAGTGCTATTGGCCGTGCTTCAGGGCTATAGAACAAGGCCGATGGCATCCGCCGAACTGGTTTCAGCCAAGTGCGCAGGACTCGCCTTGGAAATCGCCTGCACCCGATTGTAAACATCCAGTTTTTTGAAGATGTGCCGTAAATGATTTTTAACCGTATAAATGCTGATTGCCAGAATGGAGGCGATCTCGGCATTCGTTTTGCCGGCTCTTACCCAGTCCAGTATTTCAACTTCGCGCGCGCTCAGCCCGAAGTTTTCGCGGTTTTGCGACGTGTCTGCGGGGGATGGCACAGCGCTATTCTGACGAGCCAATGGCTGGAGCCGGCGCAATGCAGCGTCAAGGTAAGGCAACAGGTTCTCCATTGCGCTCAGCAGCGAATCGTTGAGGTTGCCGGTCGAACTGAATATTACATAGAGGCAGTCCTGGCCTCCGCGTTCGTCAACGATTCCGTGCACGAGCAAAGACCGCATGTCGTGCAATGCTTCGCGAAAAGCGCATAACGGCTTACGGTCTCCAAATCGAAAATCACATGCGCCCAGGCTCAATCTGTAGGGTGCCTTGCCCAATTCTACCCAGCAGCTATACAGCCCCCGCTGCAGGGCCAAAAGATTTTCCGTATGTAAATGCTCGGTTCTGACGCCGGGCAATACAGAAACAAGGTCATGCCGAAGAGAGTTCGCGCCAGCATCATTCCAGACCGCGAGCATGATTTCGTGTGGCAGATAATGCTGTATTTCGCCCTGCAGCCACCTCAACAGGTCGGAATGGCTCTGCACAGCTATCCCTTCCCGTATAACTCGGAAGTACCGTTCCAGATGTTCATCGGAGAGCGAGGAAGGAAAAGAACACGGGGAAGAAATAGCCATTTACGATAGATCTGTCTTGGTCAG
>JBDTHR010000021.1:0-5010 GCA_039936855.1 Nitrosospira sp.
ATGCATCAGGGCATCGCGGCAGAGTACGGCATCGCCAGTGGGCAGCGGATCTTTGATCAGATCCGCTACTTCGAATTTCCAGTTGGAATCCCGGTAGCGCAGGCGATTGTCCTCGATCAATGAAGGAACGGTATCAACGCCAATGTAGGCATCCAGGTTGATTTCGATGTGCTGGCGCCAATTGCAATCGCCGCATGGTGCATCCACCAGCGTTCGAACGCCCAGCCTGCTTAGCACGGCGGGTAATTCGAGTCGCAACACCTCGGTTCGCTCCAGGGTCGCGCCAGACCCGGACCCGGACGGGGATTCAGCACTTTGCCATGAATCATGCGGGTGGATTCGTTCGAATATACGGGGGTGGTCATTTAAAGCACGGCTACCCTGAATGCCCTGGTTATCTTCATCGCGGCGACTATCCCGACGTATTTTCAGCATCGCCACAGGGCGATTCCATACGGCGTTCCTCAAGCGGTAGAGTGAGGTCACGACAGGCCAGAGACGCGAGTTACGAATTCTCGCCAGCTCAGACTCGGCTTGTTCCGTACGCAAACGCTGTGCCGTCGCTTCAACCCGGGCCTGATCCCGCTCTTGCTCGGCACGATAGCGGCCCTTGGTGAAATCTGCCACCCCGCGAAGATAATCGCTGGCAGTGAGGAAGTGGGAACGGTAATCATGTTCTTTTTCCAAATATTCCGTAGCCCGAGTAGCAAGATGCGCATCTACTGCTTCCTCGTACACATCGATGATCTGATCGATTGCCGGCTCCATGGCCGCTTCCGATCGCACGCGTTGCGTGACTCTGCGGGTGCCGATTGCATCGTACAGATCGATTTCCCCGATAATGGCTTCGACAGTAATGGGATCACGCAAGCTGCGAATACCGAAGTTCAGCGCGCGAAATCTTTCATAATTGCCCGGCGTGACCATGCCGCCCAGTCCGGCGGCGTCGCAAGCAATCAGGGCCGTCCCGCAGGCGAGCGCCTCAAGCGCACTCCGTCCTTTCGCGAATACTATATCGTATTGGCCGAGGATCTGCTCGGGCCGGGTTTCACTATGCCCAACGGAAAGACCGATAGCATCCAGTTCGATTCCGCGGGCGCCACAAGCCTGACGCAAAATGCCCAGGCAGCCATCCTCGTTTATGTAATTGCTGAAGACCAGCGCGCGGCGAGGGGTCGCGGGCAGCTCGCCGCGCAACGCAAAACGCCGCAGGTCGACAAAATTGCGGATCATCCGGATGCGCTCGCCGGGGATTCCGTGTATGCACTGCAAGCGTTCCCGGCAGAGATCGTCGACTGCGACATAGCGCTGGATAGTAGGGAAGTGCGGCGCCATCTCCTCCCACGGCAGCCAACCATGACAGAAATAGACGGACGGCGTATCAGGGAAATGCAACATGGCGGTCATTGCATCCAAGTGATGCTGTCCATGGATGATGTCCGGTACCGCAGTCAGCAGCCTGAGGTCGTCGATTACCGGAATGGTCGCCTCGCGCAACTCATTGGCGACCATTCCGAGCCGAGTGCTATAGGCCACCGGATTATGGCCGCGCCGCAACAGCGCTAGTGCGAGATCACGCACATAGAGCTCGGATCCCGCGCGGTTATCCAGCGTGTTATTGGTTATCAATACTCTCATCGCGGCTTCATCCCTGCTCCTCCGCCCGCGTGTCCCATACCTTCTTGCTGAGGTGATTCATAATTGGCAGAACATGTTCGTGGAAACGAATGACAGATTGATAACGGGTGGCTGCAACTTTTTGTTCTCCGTAGGTTTCATAAAAAGGTTTTTGTCGCGAGAAACGGCGTTCCGGTTCTTGTCCTGGCGCGGCAGCGGCAAACAGATACTCACGAGCGAAAGCCTGCTCACCAAAGTTGTGAAATGCATCTCCCACTTCCTCCTGCAGGATTCCGCCCGCGTTGGCGGCATAGCTTTGCATCGCCTCCAGCTTCCGCTTGAACCGCAGCGGTGTCAATTCAATTGTGTGGTGCGCTGCTTCCATGCTGCTCGTAGCTGGACGGGGATCATTCATCAGAGGAATGGTGTAGTGCCGGATCGCATAAGGTTTTCCATCGCGTGTCTGATCGGCGTTTACGTTGTTGCCGGCATCATTGGCATTCCTGGCTATACGGACCGCTGTGCGGACCAATGCTTCACACAAATCATGGACCGGATTGTAGCCTTCTATAGCGTCGCTGACGACCAGATCGATATTTTGCGTAACGATGAGCCTGACCAGCCGCTCGCACAGGACATCGAAGAGATCATATTCATGACGCAGGATTTTCTCATAAATTCGCCGGTCGCTGAGTTCGCCGCACAGCGGCCCGATCTCCGCGCCTGATTCGTGCAGGATTTCCAGTGTTTTATCCAGCCTGGGCGTACCACCGCTGCCGGAACCATCGGTAAGAATGCAGACGATGGGCCGTACCTGGCTAATCCAGCCGTAAACGCGCAATTCATGCCCAGGGTGACCGATTACCAGCAAACTCCGCCGTTCCGGCACAGATCGCATGATACTCATCATAAAACTTTCACATCCAGCGCGTTCGGAAGGTAAACCTGCGTCCAGAACTTGGCTGTCGGGTTTGGCAGCACTTCGAACACATGCCCAATCTCCACAATGTCGAAAAACAATGCCTGCTGATGTGCCTCGATAGGATGTGTCAATGAGATTCTCAGACTGTAACTGCCATCAGTCAGGGGAAGCGATGTGCGGTAAACGACTTCCGCCTGCTGCGCTGGCGTCAACGTCAACAACGCCTGGCCCTGCATCAAAAAATCCGCTCCGATGATCGGCGTACGATTCTTGTCGCAAATCTTGTAATTTACCGAAAAGGTACAGGTGCGGACGGCTTCCACGATAATCCGTATGGACACCTCCTGCCCAAACTCCGCTGAGCGAACCGGCAGTCCCTTGTCGTCCACCATTTCCGCGTACATGATTCTTATATCGCCCGTACCTGAACGGCAATGGTTTGCCTTTTCGGCAAAGCGCGTGAATTGCTCGTTCCGCGCAAGCGAAAGACTGCTCATCGTTATAGCTGCTCGAGCAATTCCAGCACGCCCGATAGCGTCAGGGAGTCCAGCGGCTTCAGCGAGTTCCGCGCTTTCCGTAGTTTGCGTTGCAGTATCAGCGATCGCTCCGGTGATTGTCTGGTTGTTTGCTTCCTGCACTTCACGAATATAGCGTGCAACCACCTCCGCGGTTGGCCCCAATTCGCGCGCCTGTCCCCGCTTCAGGTAAAGAGTGCGCCGGCATAAAGCGCTGACGGCACCAATATCATGACTGACGAACAGGATGGTGGTGCCCCGCTCCTGCATCTGTTTCAACGTCACCATGCACTTCGTCTGAAACTCCATATCTCCTACCGCAAGCGCTTCGTCTATAATCAGGACATCCGGTTCGATCGATATCGCTACCGCGAATGCAAGACGCACGTACATGCCACTGGAATACGTTTTCACGGGTTGGTCGATAAAGCCGCCAATGTCGGCGTATGCCGCAATCCGATCGTAACGGTGTTCGACCTCGAGACTGGTAAGTCCCGCAATCGATGCCCCCAGAAAGATGTTTTCGCGTCCGGTAAATTCGGTATTGAAACCGGCTCCCAACTCGAGCAATGCCGACACTTTGCCGTTGGTGAATATTTCACCCTTGGTGGGCGTCAATGTTCCGGCGATCAGTTGCAGCAATGTGCTCTTGCCTGAACCGTTGAGGCCGATGACACCAAAGGTTTCACCGCGATGGACATCAAACGAGATACTGTCCAGCGCCATGAATTCGCGGTAAAGTTGCTTGCGGTTGCCCCATAAACTCTGCAGCAACCGGTCTTGTGAGCGATCATAAATACGGTATGTTTTTGACAGGTTAGACACACGAAGTGCAATATCTACGCTATCAACTGCATCATCTGGCGCGGGTTGAGGCAAGGATGGCATAGTATGGCTCAATGTTGTTAAACCGCTGGACTGCTCAAGTTGTTGCAAACGCGTTGCAGGATACCTATGGATTGCGACACGAAGAATGGGTAACCGCAGTTCATCGTCAAACTTGTCGAAATTTATCTTAGCGCAGAATTAGAGTGCTAGCTACTGTCTGGCTGAAGCAAACGACCAGTCAGCTATACAGGCTTAGATTGTGCGGTTTCCATCCGTTTCCATTTCCGAACAAATGAAGGAAAACTTGATTCACCCGACCGCGATTATTCATCCAGGCGCCCATCTCGGTGCGGGTGTCGCCGTCGGAGCCTATTCAATTATCGGCCAACACGTGGATATTGGCGACAATACCCGGATTGGGCCACACGTTGTTATTAAAGGTCATACACGCATCGGTTGCGACAATCGCGTTTTCCAGTTTTGTTCGCTGGGTGATGAACCACAGGACAAGAAATACGCCGGTGAACCGACCAGGCTGGAAATAGGCGATCGCAATACGATCCGTGAATTCTGCACGTTTAACCTTGGCACCCGTCATGGCGCAGGCATAACCTGCCTGGGGAATGATAATTTCATGATGGCCTATGTTCATCTGGCGCATGATTGTCAGGTGGGCAATTTTACTACATTCGTTAACAACGCCTCATTGGCAGGGCATGTACAGGTGGGGGATTACGCCGGCCTGGGTGGATTCACCGCCGTCCACCAATTTGTTCGTATCGGCGCCTATAGCTTTACCGCCCTGGGCACCATACTTACTCAAGACCTGCCTCCTTATGTATTAGCAGCGGGCAATACGGCTAGACCCTATGGTCTCAACGTGAAAGAACTCAAGCGCAGGGGTTTTTCGGCGGACACCATCCATGCACTAAAGCATGCGTACAAGCTGGTTTATCGATCCGGCCTTCCTTTGCGAGAAGCGGAAGCGTTGATCAGGCCTTTAACCCTCGTGGCGCCGGAAGTCGGGAATTTTCTTGACTTTCTTTCCGTTCGCGGTCGCGGCATTATTCGCTAGCAGCCTGTCGGAGTCGAAGAATCGCAGCAAAAACTGACCGGATGAGGACATAT
>JBDTHR010000022.1:0-4903 GCA_039936855.1 Nitrosospira sp.
GCGCCCGCAAACAGCAGCAACTTCTCGGTAAGCGTCGTCTTACCGGCATCCGGGTGAGAAATTATGGCAAACGTGCGACGCCGCGCCACTTGCTGACCGACCATCATGAGGTTTCCTTATGCTTGTGATTCGAGGGGCGCTGCTGAGTCTTGTTCCTGAGGATAAAGATAACAGTGCGCGGTATGCGTTGGGCTGAATGAACTTGTCGCCGGGTAAATTTCGCGGCAAATTGGCATGACGTGGGGGCAACGAGGATGAAAATGACAACCGGACGGTGGGTTGGCGGGTGAAGGAAGAT
Organism: Nitrosospira sp.; assembly: GCA_039936855.1. Classification (GTDB taxonomy): domain Bacteria; phylum Pseudomonadota; class Gammaproteobacteria; order Burkholderiales; family Nitrosomonadaceae; genus Nitrosospira. Next base: position 299 of record JBDTHR010000022.1, read on the forward strand.
CTCCGTGGAGCCGGATAATATGACGTTTCGATTCAAGCTCGATCACGGGAATCGCCGACATCAGCGCCTGGGTATAGGGATGCCTGGGGCTGATCAAAACTTCGTCCACGCTTCCCCGTTCTACAATTCTTCCAAGATACATTACCGCCACTTCATCCGCGAGATATTCAACTACTGAAATATTATGAGTGATGAACAGATAGGCCAATCCCAGATTGTCCTGCAATTCGTTCAACAGGTTCAGAATCTGGGCTTGAACCGATACGTCCAGTGCGCTGGTAGGTTCATCGCACACGATCAGCTTGGGGCTAACGGCCAAAGCACGTGCGATGGCGATACGCTGACGCTGGCCGCCGGAAAACTCATGTGGATAACGCCATTTTGCTTCTGGCGGCAACCCTACACTTTCCAGCAGGGCATCGACTTCAGGCCGCTTCGCGATATCAGGTTGATGCCCCGCATCGTTTGCTTTACTGTTGTCTTCGACATTCAGGGCATTCATACCCTCTTCGATAATGTCGACAATGCGCATCCTCGGATTAAGCGATGAATAAGGATCCTGGAATATAAGCTGGAATTCGGATCGTAATTTCCGCAACCGTTTACGTTCCATCCCGACCAATTCGAGCCCGTTATAGCGCACACTGCCACCGGATAGCGGGATTAGCTGCAGAATACCTTTACCGACTGTCGTCTTCCCGCAGCCCGATTCTCCCACCAGCGCCAATGTCTTGCCTACGCCGATTTCAAGTGACACGCCATCCACGGCCTTGACATGCCCCACGACATGTTTCATCAAACCCTTGCGAATGGGAAAGTAAACCTTCAGATCATTGGCGGACAATAAGCATGAATGGGAAACATGAGCTTCGGAATGCAGCGATGCAGCCTGGATATTAGAATCGTCCGCGCGTTCCGCATTCAGAGTCAAGACTTCCGGTTCTGTATCCTTTGGCCCTTGCTCATTAACTTGCGATCCCGGGTTCTGATTAAAAAGATGGCACCGGACGTGGTGTTCGCCGGCCAACGCTGTCCATCCCGGCGCTACGTCATGACATAATCCCCAAGCCTGGTCACAACGATCCGCAAAACGACAGCCTACGAATTCGCGCGACAGGGGGGGCACATTTCCGCTGATTGCCGCCAACCGCAAGCCCTGCCGACGTCTATCCCGCCCCGGCAGCGAAGCAAGTAATTTCCGCGAGTAAGGATGCGCAGGCTCACGGAAAAATTCTTCGCGCGTCGCGGTCTCCACCATTTCCCCCGCATACATTATTCCTATGCGGTGCGCCATTTCCGCCGCCACACCGAGGTCGTGGGTAATCAGGAGGATAGCCATTCCCTCACGTTGCTGCAAGTCACGCATGAGGTTGAGTACCTGAGCCTGAATAGTAACATCCAGAGCAGTAGTCGGCTCATCGGCAATGAGGAGTTCCGGCTCTCCCGCCAGCGCCATTGCTATCATCATTCGCTGCTTCATCCCGCCCGAAAACTGGAAGGGATATTCGTTCATGCGCTGTGATGCGTCAGGGATTCCTACCTCATTCAAAATTTCCTGTATGCGTTTCCGTGCGTCTGCGCCGCGTAGATTGAAGTGCCGCCTCAAGACCTCGCCAATCTGCTGCGCCACGGTCATTACCGGATTCAGGCTCAGCATCGGCTCCTGGAAGATCATGCTGATACGCTTTCCACGAATGCTGCGCATCGCCGTTTCCGGCAGCAGAAGAAGATCATCTCCATCGAGCTTGACAGAACCCGCTACGATTTCGCCTATCTCCGGCAGTAGCCGCATGACGGACAAGGCAGTCATGGATTTGCCGCAGCCGGACTCGCCCAATAGGGCGAAAGTCTCGCCTCTCATGACTTGCAGCGTAAGTCCGTCCACCGCCCGCACCAGCGTTGCCTCCGTATGCAGGACGGTTTCGAGGTTGCTGATTTGCAGCACGGCGCTCATGAGGAAAAAGGGCCTTCGATCCCGGCAGAAACAGGTTTTGCTTCCGGCGCATTCCCGATTTTTTTGCGCCGCAGTGTTCCAATTTTCGCCGACAGGGTTCTCACGCGCGGGTCAAACGCATTTTGTACCGCATCAGCAAATAGATTAGCGCTCAATACCAGCGCAAACATGAAGCTGAAAGCCGCGAGCAAGGCCCACCATACCACCGGTTCACGCGCCATTTCCAGCCGCGCGGCATTGATCATGGTCCCAAAACTAATCGTCGACGGATCAACCCCGACACCGACGTAAGACAATACGGCCTCCGCGAGGACCAGGCCACTGAAATCCATAACCGTCGTGATGAGCACGATATGCATTACGTTAGGCAGAATGTGCCGGCTGATAATACGCCAATGGGAAACACCAAATGCGTGAGCCGCCTGAATATATTCCATTTCCCGCAACTTCAATGTCTCGCCGCGAAGCAGCCGGCACAGGCCGGTCCAACTCGTAACCCCGAGTATGACGCAGAGAAACAGCAGTCGCAGATCAGCCCGCGCGGCAATTGTATCGAACAACTCAGGACGGGTCTCGATATAAACCTGCATCATCAATACTGCCGCGGCGATCAGCAAAACACCCGGAATTGAACTCAGAGTCGTATAGAGGTATTGAATCACATCATCTATCCAGCCTCGGAAGTAGCCCGCCGTAATGCCGAGAAGCAGCGCAAAAGGGAGCATCATTAATGTAGTCAGCGTTCCGATTACCAGTCCCGTGCGGATGCTTTTGAGAGACTGGTAAAAAACGTCCTGCCCCACCTTGTCGGTCCCCAATATATGGTAGTTTCCGCACAGTGCCAGCGCCGCACCGCCCAGCAGTAATATCAGTAACAGTACGATGGCTATCGCATTCCACGGGATTGCGGTGGCGCCGCGCGAGATGGCGGAAACCGTCGACATGATCGTCTCGCCGCTGCGGCGAGCCACCACGGCGGCCAGTGAAGCCAACAGCAGGCACCAGACAAGCAGCCCCAGGACTCCGCCCGCGCCTGCTCTCAAAGCGACATCGGGGATAAGCTGCACTTCGGGATCCTGCAAATGCGCCCCGCCGAATTCCAGCCTGGGAAACTCCCGTGTCTGACTGCCATCCGGGAGCTCCACCGTTTCTCTAGCGTAAAGGTGCGCGGCAAAGGGCGCTGAATAAGTCTTTTCCACGCGGACGCGCAGGGGTGTAGCAATCAGATCGAGCAGGCTCAGCACTTCCACGCTGTAAGCTCGCTCTCCGGCGCCGCTGTTGGCGTTTCCCACAGCGGGACGCAAATGTACCGTATCGAGTAGCCCGGCCACGATAAAGAACATCAATACCGTGAGCGCTGCCATTCCGCTCGCGCTGTGACTCACGCGCCGCCATGGCGCGAGAAGATGCGGGTTTCTCCGCACATGCCAGACAAATACGAGTACTACTGCCACCAGCAGATAGACCAGCGCATCTGTCCAGAGAACTACAGGTTTGAAATCCATGTCAGGTTTTATTGGAGCGGCATTATTCCAGCCTTACCCTGTGGTCAACCAGGGTATACGAAATGTCCGTCAATATGAGGCCGACGATATAAAGCAACGATCCCAGAAAGACCATCGCCCGCACCACCGCGAAATCCTGGGAATTGATTGCATCGATCGTATAGCTGCCCAGGCCCGGGATACCGAAAAACGATTCGGTAATGAGGCTACCTAAAAATAACAGTGGGATCACGACCACTGTCCCCGTGAGTATTGGAATCATTGCGTTTCGAAGTACGTGCCCGAACAGCACGAAACTTTCTGGCAGACCCTTGGCACGAGCGGTGCGGACATAATCCTTACCCATTTCTTCCAGAAAAATGGTACGGTACCAGCGCGTATTCGCTCCAGCTCCGCTTATCACACCGATAATGACCGGAAGAATCAGGAACTTGCCGGCATCCAGCCCCTGTCCATATCCAGAAATGGGCACCAGGTGCCATAATTTGCTGATCAGAAATTGTCCGCCAATAATATAGAACAAACTCGAGATTGACATCAGGGCGACGCATAATACCACGCCCCAGAAATCCACATAGGTAGCACGAAAAAAAACCATCGTCAGCGCGAAGACGATATAAACGCCCAGCCCCAGGAGAAATACCGGCAATGCGATGGCCAGGCTGGGCACCATCCGTGTTCTGATTTCACGGGCGATGTCACGTCCATCATCGGCTGAGCCGAAACGGAAGGCGAACATGGCAGCCGACTTCTCGAAAAAAATAGTATGCGTAAATTTTTCAAGCCCATCCTCCGCATGGTTAAACATCAATGGCTTGTCATAACCACGCTCCTGCTTCCACTTGTTGATGGCCTCCGGCGTGACGCGCTTGATGCCCAGTTGCATCCTCGCCATATCATCGGGCGTATTCACCACGAAGAATAAAGTGAAGGTAATCACGTTGACGCCGATGAGAATGGGGACAGCGTAAAGCACCCGCCTTACGATGTAATTAAGCATTTAAGCGTTTTACCCCAGCATCTTCATTTGACCCGTCATGCCTTATACCGGCGTTTCGTTCCTTGCGGCGATAAGCGATCGCGGCCGGGAGCAGGCTGATAGCCAGCATGATCAAGACCCCACCGATAGGCCACAGTACCGGCTTG
>JBDTHR010000023.1:0-2943 GCA_039936855.1 Nitrosospira sp.
GGTCGCGGGGTAGATCATGTCATCGAAGTAGGCGGACCGTCGACATTGGTGCAATCAATGGTGTCGGCCCGTATCGGTGGGCACATCGCAATTATCGGCATCCTTTCCGGTGTGACGGGAACGCTGCCGTTGCTCCCGGTTCTCACGCGCCAGTTATGCCTCAAGGGACTGGTCGTCGGCAGTCGCTGTCACCAGATGGAGATGATCCGTGCCATTGACGCCAGTGGCATGCGGCCGATAATCGATCGGCATTTTCCTTTGACACAAATCGTCGAGGCTTTCCGATATCAGGAATCCAACCGGCACTTCGGCAAGATATGCCTTGATATTTGAGCTTCCTGTCATTTTTGGCATAAAAAATACAAAAAGAAGTGGCCATCATCATCGGCGGCGGCGGCTTTTCGAAACAGGGCAATGACCTTGTTCAACTGGGGAATCGCTTACTTTGCCAAGAGCCAATCATTGAGGATGATAATCAGGCCAGCAGCAAATCCCGGGCACGAGAAGTAGCCCGAGCAAAAGCGCTTCAAAGTTAAGAACCGGTTTATCAGATGGCCAGCTTTTTCACCCAGGCAACATAGCGATCCATCCAGTTTTGCAGGAATTTTCTGGTATCTTCATTCCCGATATCGCCGTTCTCGTCGAACAATCCTTCTTTGACCTGGATAAACACTTCAGGCTGGCCGAGCGTCGGTACATCCAGATAGGCAAGCGTATTGCGCAAGTGCTGTTGGGCCATGGCTGTGCCTTGTGCGCCGATGGAAGCGCCCATCACCCCCGCGGGTTTGCCTGCCCAGGCATTCTCACCGTAAGGACGCGAGGCGTGATCAATCGCATTCTTGAGCATGCCCGGCATCGAACGGTTGTATTCGGGCGTGACAAACAACAACCCGTGGGCATATCTAATTTCGCTCTTTAATCGCTTGACTTGTTCCGCCTGGTTTCCATCATCATCCTGATCGTAGAGTGGCAGATCGCCAATTTGGGATTGTTTGAAAGTAAGCTCCGGCGGAGCGAGTCGCATCACTGCGGCTGCCAGTTTGCGGTTGAACGAATCACGGCGAAGGCTGCCGATCACTATCGCAATTCGATATTGGCTCATGTGAAATTTCCTTATGAAAAACTGCAGAAAATGAATGTGCGTGTTTCGCGTTCAGCAACCCTACCGCAAGGACGCCTTGAATATACCAAACTTGACTAACTTCAGGTGTTGGCCTAATAGTTAAAAAGACTATCCAATGATAGCGCTCTTTCTATCTATATAGCAGCAAATAAGATCACGACTTCATTCCGCCGTATTGCGCCGACAGCTATCAGGACAAGATCAATATCCGGATTCAGGAACTGACGAATCATTGAAAGACCAGGGTTGCGTCAATTATTCATCTTACGGAGACAATAAGAATGTTGGGTGACGAAAAATCGGTAGTCCTGTCGTTTGACGACGGGCCAGCGCCCCTGGCAGCACTTGAAAGCATCCTGCAAACGTTGCGACAGGAGGAGATCAGGGCGGAGTTTTATGTTCTGGGCGACGAGGTGAGGCAATATCCTGAAGCGGCCAGAATGATTGTAGACCAGGGGCATGGCATCCAGAACCATTCCTGGAGTCATTTGGATCTTGAGCGGGCGACAATACAAAGCGTGCGAAGTGAACTGGAACGCACCCAGAACATAATTGAGAGAACCACCGGCGTGATACCGACCAAAATCCGTCCGCCATACGGAGCGGGGGGATTCCGTGGACATCTCGATCCAGAGTTGGTCGAGGTGGCACGAGATCTGTCCCTCGACATCGTAACCTGGGACATCGATACCGAGGATTGGAAAGCCCCGCAAGGTCTGGGGACGGAGAAAGTAAACAATATTGAGAGTCAGTTCGAGCGACTGCCGCGTAAGGAATCCTTCAATATCCTCATGCACGTGCAGGCGGGTACGGCCAGGGACCTGCCGGCTTTTATCTCCCGGTTAAGGGAGTGGGGTTTTACCATTGCAGAACCCTGATGGACCGGTGTGACGAGCATAGGTCGGCGCATCCTGGGCGCTGGTATGAAGTCTTTCGCGGCTTTGCATTGTTGTCTATGCTGTCATCAAGCCCGGCGATCGCGACGGGGCAGGAAAACCGTGAATATGATTGCAGGCCGGATATCAAGTATGAGTGCACCGTAGACCAGTGCGAAAAGATAACCAGCGATTTTCAGCATGCCGAGTGGTTCGCCTACAGCACTGCAACGGGCGAGTTGTCGGCTTGCCTATGGACAAACTGCTACGCAGCCAAGGCGACCGTATTCAGGGATACGGCCTCGGGCGACCTCACGGCGATGGGCAGGTTGATACCGACCGCGCATCCGGGAAATGAGCCGATAATCGTTTCGTTGACCATCGCTACCGGCAATGACGACGATATCGGCAGCTTTACGGCTGTCTGGGGATACCGTAACGAGGGGTTGACGTTTGACATCGGCAAGTGCGCGCTCCGAAAATTGCGCTGAGGCCGGTCAGTTCCCGGTTTGCGACGCGCGCATGGGGCCGGCTCAAGGCCTTGATTGCCGTCATCAGTCCTTCCCGCGCTGCCTTGCTCCATGGTCCGGCAATAACGATCCCTGCGCGGCTTGTGCATCGCTATGTAGCTGATTAATAAAAATATAAAACGAAGCAAAAGACAATGCTGGACATTAAAGCTGCAAATGACGGAGAGCTTGCTGCGGATAGGCACAAGCGCTCGGAAGAGCGGCGTGCCGAATGAGGGTGGTTTTACGAAAAGAAAAACCCCATCCCCCCACTAGGAAAAGAGGATGGGGTACAACGCCCGTTACATTCTGGATTTATATGACGTTATCCAGAATCGACCTGCTTTGCTTGTTCCATTGCACGTCCACGAGGTTGGAGAAGCGTGCGATGACCTGCACGGCAATACCACCGGCAAACAGTGCTGCCCATGCCAGG
>JBDTHR010000024.1:0-2976 GCA_039936855.1 Nitrosospira sp.
CGGCTTTATCTGAGGAAGATTCGCCCGAAGCCCACATAAGTGACACACTTATCGCAGGCGCAGGCCTCTGTAACGAAGCCGTTACGCGATACGTGGTGGAAGAAGGGCCCCAAGCCGTCCAGTGGCTTATCGACCAGGGCGTGCCGTTCACTCGAAACCAGGGCAGCGGAACGGGGTATCATTTGACCCGGGAGGGTGGCCATAGCGTACGGCGCGTGATCCATGCGGCGGATGCGACGGGACAGGCGGTGCAGCTGACCCTGATCGACACGGCACGTACCCATCCAAACATCACCGTGCTTGAGCATCATGTCGCGATCGATCTTATTACGAGCGCGAAACTGGGCCGCGCGCATAATAACGGCAACCGCTGTTATGGCGCCTATGCGCTGGACAGCGTAGCCGGCCAGGTCTACACCATTGGCGCCAATAACACAGTATTGGCGACCGGGGGCGCCGGCAAGGTTTATCTCTACACCACCAATCCCGACACCGCTACCGGTGATGGCATCGCCATGGGTTGGCGCGCAGGCTGCCGCATAGCCAATATGGAGTTTATCCAGTTCCACCCCACCTGCCTTTATCATCCTCATGCCAAATCATTCCTCATCAGCGAAGCAGTACGTGGCGAGGGCGGTCTGCTGAAGCTTCCCGATGGCTCGCGGTTCATGCCCTGGCACGATCAACGCGCGGAGCTGGCGTCGCGGGATATTGTCGCCCGTGCCATCGATTTCGAAATGAAAAAACGTGGACTCGATTGTGTTTATCTTGATATATCCCACAAGCCAGCCAAATTCCTGAAAGAGCACTTCCCTACCATTTATAAGCGCTGCCTGGAATTCGGCATCGATATCACCACACAACCCATTCCCGTTGTACCCGCGGCCCACTACACCTGCGGCGGCATCTTCACCGACCCGAAGGGCAAGACGGACGTGGATAATCTTTATGCGATCGGCGAAACTGCCCATACCGGTCTGCATGGCGCCAATCGACTGGCTAGCAACTCGCTGCTGGAGTGCCTGGTGTTCGGCCGGGCGGCAGCCAATGATATTATCAGGCAGGCGCCCGCACCCATGGTTGAGCTGCCGCAATGGGACGAAAGCCGTGTTACCAATGCAGATGAGGAGATTGTCATCTCGCACAACTGGGACGAATTGCGTCGTTTCATGTGGAGCTATGTCGGCATTGTCCGTACTACCAAGCGTCTGCAACGCGCACAAAACCGAATCGGTCTTCTGCATGAGGAAATCAACGAGTATTACGCAAATTTTCACGTAACCAGCGATCTGCTGGAGCTACGCAACCTGGTGGATACCGCCGACCTTATCGTGCAAAGCGCCATGCTTCGGCATGAGAGCCGTGGTCTGCACTACAGCCGGGATTATCCGGAGATGCTGGCGAAGGCGAGAGACACCGTATTGAAACGGTAGCTCCCAACTCCGATAAAAACTCTCGCGGATAATGTCCGCTCCAAGATTTTAACGACTTGATAGAGATGGGCATTTGAGTCAATCGAGAAAACGAAGCCGCGACACTTAGCAATACTTGGCCGTCCGCCGAGTATCGAATCCTAATGACATCCCAACTTTTCCCAATATCTCACGGATCGCTTGGAATCGTATCAATTTCCGCCACAAACCTGTTTCGTATCAATCGAAAACTCGCACGGCTCTGTCTTTCCCATCCAGCGTTCGCGATCCATCGGCCTGTACAACCGGCGTCTTGCAGAAGAGCTCGGGTACCGGCAGCGTCGCATACGAGCACAACCGAGTGGCGTTCCTGCCGAAGCACGCTGAGCTTATAGCCGCGGAAATTTTCCAGTAGCGCCGGATCATGCCGGGTGGCGATTTTCAGCAGTTCGTCGTCGTCGAGATCGGGTGGGGGTTTTTTGTAGCGAACCGTGGACTCCACCGCAGCTGATAATTTGGTCAGCGCGGAGGCTTTGATGTACATTTCCTCACTATCAGGGCCTCGCCGGCTGGAGGTGCAGCCTCCCAGGAAACCAATCGTAATCGTAATGCTGATGGCGACAGCAACAAAGGTTCTGCTCATGCGGGACCCTTCCAATAGACGTAATCGCCTTCAACGTTTTTTCCGGTGTCCATGTTCCAGTTGAGTAACGCCGTCTGGTAGGTGTTGTCATTTTTGAAAACAGAGTTGGCAATATGAGACCAGGCGGTAAGAACGTTCTCCATTGCCCGCTCGAATATCTGTTGTAATCCATTGAACCCAGAGGCGTAGCCAGGCTCGTCAGGTATTGGTTGTCGAGATCGGCTATCGCCGGGTAAGTCAAGCCGATGTTGGCGGCAACGTGTCGTGCGAAAGGGGGAAGCGCACCTCCTTTTTCCGCTTTGTCAACGATGAACTTGAATGCGCCGTGCCAATTGTCGATAATCGGAGGATTGGCCTGATATGGGTCGGAATAGCAGGTCTCAAGCATGCGCTGACAGGTACTTGCGATTATCGGATCAAGCTTTCCGCTGTCAGGTTTATCGCAGCATCCCCATATTCCCGAATCCAGGTGCTCGCCCCAACCTATTTCACCGATATTCAATCGCCGAAATATATAAGCATCCCGATGCATCTCGCAGATTCTGTGCTTGCCCTTGTTCTTTTGATATTCGCCCACTTTCAGCTCGATGACAGGATGAATTGTCACATCCGTCACGATATGGCTTGCGTATCCCAGCAGTCAGGCAAATGTTTTTTGCTGCGACGCGCCGTTCAGCTTTTTAACAAAGTCAATTCCTGCTTTGATCATATCGCCGGTTTTTTCGTAGTACATTCGGTCTGCCCACTGACAGGCATCGGGATGAGCAAGATTCAGATAGGGATAGTCCGGGCTGACCGCGCCAAGCTCGCAAAACCGGAAGTAATCCAGTATCAGAACGATCGCCTCAGGCGTTAAACCACGGATTTCGAGCCGGGTGGGTTCCCTGATCAGATTGACGAGCGTGAGATGTGCATAGGCGC
>JBDTHR010000025.1:0-3866 GCA_039936855.1 Nitrosospira sp.
TAGGCCTGATCCAGGCCGCGCAACCAATCGTCATCCAGGTCGAGCGCCAGCAAAGGTTCGTCGATTTGCACCCATTCCACGCCCAGGGAAGCAAGCCGGGCAAGAATTTCTCGATAAACCGGCAGCAGATGGGGCAGCAAGTCCAGACGATTGAATCCGGGGGTGGTTTCCTTGCCAAGATACAGATAGGTTAGCGGCCCGATCAACACCACTTTCGGTGAAATGCCGAGCGCCCTGGCCTCGGCCACCTCTTCGAAAAGCTGCGGCGACGCGATACGGAATGTGGTCTGTGGATCGAATTCGGGGACAATATAGTGATAGTTGGTATCGAACCACTTGGTCATCTCCATCGCCGGTTGATCCGCCGTGCCCCGCGCCATTGCGAAATACAGGTCCAGGCCGATTTCGTCGCTGCCCGCGTTAAACCGGGCGGGAATCGCGCCGAGCAATGCCGTCATATTCAACATTTGGTCATATAGTGCGAAATCGCCGGCCGGGATGAGATCGATGCCGGTTTCACGCTGCAGCAGCCAGTGCCGCTTCCTCATTTCAGCTGCCGTGGTTTTCAGCTGTTCATCACCGATCTCGCCGCGCCAGTAGGCCTCGAGCGCCTGCTTCAGCTCACGCCGTGCGCCAATGCGCGGAAAACCCAAGTTATGTGTCAGTGCCATTGTTTATTCCCCCACGTAAGTTGCCGGTTGCAGTAAGGGACGATTGTGTGGCAGACTAAACTATGAATCAAATGAAAGTTAATTACAGATTAATGAATAATATTCATACCTATGTCACTTGCATCCATTCTTGAATTGCGCCATCTCCGCACGCTCGCAGCGTTGCACGAGACAGGCAGCGTTTCACGCGCCGCCAAGCGCGTGCACCTCACGCAGTCTGCATTGTCACATCAGATCAAGGTCTTGCAGACTCATTATGGGCTGCCGATAGTACAGCGGCGCGGGCAAACGGTCGAACTCACCGACGCCGGCAAACATCTGGTTTCGCTCGCGGGAAAAGTACTGGAGGACATCCAGGCAACCGAACGGAGTCTTGCAAACATGTCTCAGCAGGCGACAGGCAGTTTGCGCATCGCGCTGGAATGCCACACCTGTTTCGATTGGTTGATGCCGCTCATGGATGCTTTTCGCCAGCATTGGCCGGAGGTGGAACTGGACCTGGTTTCCGGATTTCACAGCGATCCCGTCAAACTCCTGGAGGAGGGCGGCGCGGATGTGGTGATAGGATCGGAACATAAGCGGCGGCGCGGCATTATTCATCATCCGCTATTCAGCTTCGAGATTCTGGCGGTACTGGCGCCGGAGCATCCTTTACGGATGAAACGGATATTGAAGGCGGCCGACTTCGCCGACGAAACCCTTATCACTTATCCCGTTCCGGAAGACCGCATCGACCTGATTCTCAACGTGCTGAAACCCGCCGGCATCCAGCCGCAGCGGCGCACGACGGAACTGACCGTGGCTATCCTGCAACTGGTGGCCAGCCGGCGCGGTATCGCAGCCTTACCCAGCTGGGGAATCAAAAGCTATGTCGACCATGACTATGTTATCGCCCGCCGCATTGGCGCACATGGATTATGGAGCGACCTATACGCGTCCACGCTTACGGAAACCGCTTCCCGCCCCTATTTGCGCGATTTTCTGGTAACCGCGAAGAATACCTGTTTCGCTACGCTGGATGGAATTGTGCCAGTGGACTGATCGCCGATCGGCAAAAGCGTGAAGATAGGGAAGACTAGACAGGCGATGGCCATGTATCCACTGGTGAGCAAACGAAATGCTGCCTGCTCACCAGCGCATGGAAGTTAATGCAGGGTAACGGCAGACCTGTCTTCGCAGTCAAGCTCTGAACAGTAATTCTCATACACGCCATCGAGAAAACCCCAGAGCGCGTCACACGCCCGCATAGTTGCCGCTACTACCTCAGCCTGTTTCTCCGGCGTATCGGCAAAGCGTTCAATCAATGTCCATTCCGCCTGCGAATGATGTACGTCGGCTTCCTGGTGTACCGAGAAGAATTCGTAACTGGCCGGGTCATCCATTCCATAGAATTTAACCAGTCCTTCAATTTTAACGGCAGCGATTGAGGGTACCTGGGATTCAAAAGCATGCATTGCGGCAAGTCCCGCATAAAACGGCTGGTTCAGGCAGATGTCGCGGAATGTCGATACCAGCCTGGCCGTATCAGGAAAAGCTGCCGCACGTGCCAGGTCCTTGTCGCTCGAACCCAGGGCCAGCGCAAAATTCTTCCATAAAGCCGGATGATTTTTTTCTCCGTGCTCTTCACTGATCAGGTTTTTCAGCACTTCCTGACGGACGCTGATGTCGCCGCTATTTGCTTCACTGTGAAAATGCGGTGTATTGAAGTGTACCGCGCTCAGATAAGTCGGCTCGGCCAGTACGTTATGAAAATATTGTTCCGCATACCCGCGCAATTGCTCCTTGGAGAGCTTGCCTTCCGTCCAGGCCACATAAAAAGGATGCTTGAGCAGGTGCTTGGCGCTAATGATGGAATCGATCTTTTGCTTCAGAGATACGGTGGTCGTCATGATTTTCCTCTTGAACAGGGGGGTTGGTAATTAGCAGCCTATCATCACTCAGATAATAGCGTTAAGTCAAATTTTGATGATGGGTTAACGGACGATGTCAATTAATTGCAAAAACCATCGACACATGTCCTCCGGTGTTACATCGACCCACACCGAGGACATGCGTGGAGCCCTTATTTTACAGCCAAGCTGTTAAAATCGGCGTGATATAAACTAAACACGCCGCGGTTGACGGCGGCGAGCGTTTGACGCGCTGCCAAGATTATGACGACCCTAATGCGCGCAGCACGGCGCGGGCATATTCTGTCGCAACCCCAAGGGATGGGTGGGCATTGAAGTGCCCCGGCGGCCGGCTTTGTGGAGAGATTAATCAGGATTATGCCCGAGGAATCGCCCGGGTGCGTTGCCGTCCCTCGTCCGTCATGGTTCCATCCCACCCATGTGACTGCATGCGGCTTTCGCGCCCGCATGGGAATTGTTCACGGGTTTTATAGCTACCGGAGTTCTATTGTTTAGAAACTGTCATGGATGAGCAATCGAGTCTGTTCGCCTTATTCATCAGCAGTTTTCTTGCTGCCACTTTGCTTCCCGGCGGTTCTGAAGCGGTATTATTTGGCGTTTTAACTGGTTACCCCGAGCTATATTGGTCTGCCTTGGGCGTCGCTTCACTGGGCAATACCCTGGGCGGCATGAGTTCCTACGCCATCGGGCTATTTCTACCCGATGAAAAAACACTTCTGAAAGACGCCGGTGGCAGTATGCGGGCGCTAGAGTGGGTACGCGCTCATGGCAGCGCAATATTACTGCTGGCATGGGTACCCATCATTGGCGACCTGCTGTGTGTCGCCGCGGGGTGGCTTCGAGTTAACTGGATATTGGCCATGCTATTCATGGCGGCCGGAAAGTTCGCCCGTTACTGGGCCATCGCAGCGGCGATTACCCCATGATCCGATTACTCGCGCAATTGCCTCTTTGTCCGATATCGTCCAATTACGCGTTCATGATCTGGAATACCCAACAAAAAAGCCGGCTGTCGTTTCTCGCCGGCTCATTGTTCATTGAATTAAACCCTCCAATTTAACTCAATCTTTTTTACCCTGGAGCAACTTCTGCAATTCGCCGTTCTGGTACATTTCGCCAACGATATCGGAACCGCCCACGAATTCTCCGTTTACGTAAAGTTGAGGAATGGTCGGCCAGTTTGAATACTCCTTGATACCCTGCCTTATCTGGGGTTCGGCAAGCACATCCACGGCAAAAATATCATTGACGCCGCAGGTATGGAGAATCTTGACCGCGTGAGCGG
>JBDTHR010000026.1:0-7662 GCA_039936855.1 Nitrosospira sp.
CAACCTTTGGTCACCTGGATGCAACCGTGGTGCTGTCGCGCGACATCGCTTCGCTGGGCATTTATCCAGCAGTGGACCCGCTCGATTCCTCATCGCGGCAGCTCGATCCGCTCGTGGTTGGCGAAGAGCACTATAATACCGCGCGCGACGTGCAGCAAACCCTGCAGCGCTACAAGGAATTGCGCGACATTATCGCCATTCTTGGAATGGATGAACTATCTCCTGAAGACAAACTGGCTGTCGCCAGGGCGCGCAAGATTCAGCGTTTTCTTTCGCAGCCCTTTAACGTGGCCGAGGTATTTACCGGTTCACCCGGCAAATATGTATCGCTTAAGGAAACCATCAAGGGTTTCAAAGGCATTGTTGCCGGCGAGTATGATCACCTGCCGGAACAGGCGTTTTACATGGTTGGCGGAATAGACGAAGCGGTCGAAAAAGCCAAAACACTGCAATAGAAAAGACAGGCATGAATCTGGCCTTCTTTGTGAATGATAACGAGATCAGCCAATCAAGGCTGAATGGAAGCTAAAATGGGTGTGTTTCACGTTGATATTGTCAGCGCCGAGGAATCGATTTACTCCGGTCCTGCTGAGTTCCTGGTGGCGCCGGCCGAGGGGGGGGAAGTGGGCATTTATCCTCAACACACACCGATGCTGACAAGAATCAAACCGGGGTCGGTGCGCATCAAGGTGCCTCTGCAAGAAGAGGAACTGGTCTATGTTTCCGGCGGCATGCTCGAAGTTCAGCCGGACGTGGTAACCATACTTGCCGATACCGCTGTGCGGGGCGTTGATCTGGACGAATTGAAGGCGATCGATGCCAAGAAACGGGCAGAGGAAGCCATCAGAGACCGGTCTTCGGCGATGGACTATGCGCGGGCGCAAGCTGAGTTGGCCGAAGCAATCGCGCAATTGGCGACCATTCAAAAATTGCGAAAAGGCGGGCATTGACCGGTTAGCTCCCGGTTCGACGGCGGTATTAATCTGTCTTTTTGATTAGCTCTGCCGAATCTCCCCATGTCGAGGCGCGATATGGCAAAGAGCGAACACTGTCGAGCTCGTTATTTTTCAACCTGTGTTAGACACCTCGAGTCATTTACCGGATTCAGGTTGAACCGTTTTCCCCCCTGTTACGTCTGTGTGGGCCCAAGATTGGCCGGACGATTGGCCGGACGATTGAGCCAGCGCTTGACTAGCTCGCCCGCGAATTGGGTCGAGGCAATCGCTAATCCGCGCAGACTCCACAGATTGCAGGCAAGCAAACCCAGTCTCTCACTCCGATGCGTCGTCCACACGCGCTTGTAACTGTCATCTGCGTCAGATAGCACGTCTTTATTGTGCCGATTCGCGCAAATAGACTGTTTCAGGATCTCCGCGCCGCACTTTCCGCCAATCTCTTATATGGAAGTTAAAGCAACCCCGCCAAAACCGCGTTGAAGGAGTATTAGAGAAGTCGCCTCCACGTAAGTGGGCGAAAAGCTTTGGTTTGCACGCACCATGTGATAAATTACGCGCTATCGCCTTCCCTGGTTCAAGCGGAAGCCGGAAAGCCGGCAATCCTGACGGAACGATTCCCGTCGTCGATAACGTCCGCTCAACAAAAAGCTATGTGAGCATGTATATTTACTTTCTGCGGCCACGGCCCCGTATTATCTTTCATTGATGCTCGATCTGAATATCGTCATACTCGCTGCCGGACTGGGCAAGCGCATGAATTCGGCGCGGCCCAAAGTTTTGCATTCGCTCGCAGGCAAGGCCTTGCTGGCACATGTGCTCGACGCGGCGCGCGCATTATCGCCGCACAACATTTGCGTTGTTTATGGCCATGGTGGCGAAGCCGTGCCAGAGGCGATAGATGACAAAAGCCTGATCTGGGCGCAGCAGGTGCCGCAACTGGGTACCGGCCATGCGGTGAAGCAAGTGCTTCGCCATCTGGATGAGCCTGGGATTACACTTATCCTGTATGGCGATGTACCGCTTACCGGCGTCGAAACGTTAAAAAGGCTGATTTCGAACGCTGGCGAAAAAACCATAGGCCTGCTGACTGTGGAGTTGGCCGATCCCTCTGGTTACGGCAGGATCGTGCGCGATGGCGAAACCGGCGAGGTCGTTGCCATTGTCGAAGAAAAAGATGCCACTACGGCCCAGCGGCAAATCCGCGAGATCAACACCGGCATCATGGTGATTCCGAACCGGTATCTTCATGGCTGGCTGCACAAGCTGGAAAACAACAACGCGCAAAAGGAATATTACCTTACCGACATTATTGCGATGGCCGTCCAGGATGGCGTCGGAATAAAGGTCACCCAGCCAACGCATGCGTGGGAAACAGTTGGCGTCAATAGCAAAACACAACTCGCGGCGCTGGAGCGGGTCTACCAGAACCAATTCGCTACAAAATTACTGGAACAGGGCGTGACGCTGGCGGATCCCGCCCGTATCGACATTCGCGGCCAGCTCGCTTGCGGCAGAGATGTGGAAATAGATATCAACTGTATTTTCGAAGGTGATGTACATCTGCATGAGGGCGTGAAAGTGGGCGCTCACTGTATCCTGAAAGATGTCGAGGTCGCAGCCGGATCGGCCATCGCGCCATTCAGCCTGATCGAAGCGGCTGAAATTGGAGAGAACTGTCGAATTGGGCCTTACGCCCGCATCCGTCCCGGAACCCGGCTTGCTGACGACGTCCATGTCGGTAATTTCGTCGAAATCAAAAATAGCGCTATCGCGGCCGGCAGCAAGGCGAATCACCTGAGCTACATCGGGGATGCCGTCATCGGAAAGAACGTCAACATTGGTGCCGGGACGATTACGTGTAATTACGACGGCGCCAATAAATACCAGACGATCATCGAGGATGATGTATTTGTCGGCTCCGATACTCAACTGATCGCCCCGGTGAAGGTGGCGCAGGGGTCGACCATCGGCGCCGGCTCTACCATCACCAAAAATACGCCGCCACATAAACTGACGCTGTCGCGAGCGAGGCAGCAGAGCGTCGAAGGCTGGCAGCGGCCGGTAAAAAAACCGAAAAGTGAGAAATGAAAGCGGGAGCCGCGGAACTTCCTGAATAATATTTCTTTATGCCTAAACACCATTTCCGGTTTGACGTCTATGTTGGGTAGGATGGGTAGGATGGGTGGAGCGTAGCTCAACCCATCAGATCTGCGCAGCCGGCACATTAACCACAAATAAATGTCAACGATGTTGCTTAGGTAGGGCGTGCGAATAACCAGAAGATGAATTGCACCACGCTCCGCCGACCCCGCTGAAAACCATACAGAGGCATATATTTCCTTGTCACACCCTGCTCATCCGGCAAGTGTCTGATAATTGCCTCAATCCGGGCTCGACTCCAGATCCATTGCATAACAACAGTAATGCCCGCGTAAGCATCTGCTTTGAATATCACCGGATATCCGTTCTCTCCAGCATGACCTTTGTACTGCTTGTTCGCCCAACCTATAGAAGGATCCTATCAAATGTGTGGAATTGTCGGCGCAATAGCAACAGATAATATTGTTCCCATCCTGCTCGAAGGCTTGCGCCGCTTGGAATACCGGGGATACGATTCCGCCGGGATAGCGCTTAATAACGGCGGGCTGCACAGGCTGCGTACTACGGGCCGCGTTGCGGAATTAAGCAAACTTGCGAATAGCCAGAACTTCAGTGGTGAAACAGGTATCGCCCATACCCGTTGGGCTACTCACGGCGCGCCCTCGGAACGTAACGCTCATCCGCATTTTTCAGGCAAAAAACCAAAAGAAGTTGCGGTTGTCCACAACGGTATCATCGAAAATCACGAGCAGCTACGCGAGCGCCTGCAGGGTGAGGGATTCACATTTACCTCGGAAACCGACACCGAGGTAATCGCTCACCTGATTTCATTCCATTTGGAAAAAACTGCTGATTTGTTTAATGCAGTGTGCCGTGCCATAACTGAATTGCAGGGGGCCTACGCAATTGCGGTCATGGAAGAGTCGCGCCCGGAACGCATTGTCGTCTGCCGCAACGGGGCCCCTTTATTGCTGGGGCTGGGCGAATCCGGCAACTATGCCGCCTCCGATGCATCCGCACTGCTGCAGGTCACGCGGCGCATGATCTACCTGGAAGATGGCGATGTGGCCGAACTGCATCGCGACAGCTACCGCATTATCAATTGCCTGCAAGAAAGTGCGTGCCAGGAAGTGACGCGCACCGTACAAGAAAGTGAACTCAGCAATGATGCGGTAGAGATGGGGCCTTATGACCATTTCATGCAAAAGGAAATATTCGAACAACCCGGCGTGGTGGCCAATACGCTGGAGATGGTCCTCAACGCCCAATCCATTTCACCAAGGCTGTTTGGCAGCGAAGCGGAAAATATTTTCAATAACACCGATAGCATCCTGATACTCGCATGCGGCACCAGTTACCACGCTGGGCTGGTAGCCCGTTACTGGCTTGAAACGGTAGCGGGGTTGCCGTGCAATGTAGAGATCGCCAGCGAGTATCGCTACCGTAATCCAGCGGTCAGCCCAAATACCCTGGTGGTAGGAATTTCTCAATCCGGTGAAACGGCCGATACCCTGGATGCCCTCATCTATGCAAAATTATTGGGGCACCGTTACAGTCTCGGTATCTGTAACGTGGCCGAAAGCGCCCTGGTGCGCCAGACCCACCTGCGCTTTCTCACCCGCGCAGGCCCGGAAATCGGGGTCGCCTCCACCAAGGCATTCACCACCCAGTTGGCCGCGCTGATGCTGCTCACCGTAACCCTAGCAAAGATGCGCGGGAAATTGTCCGACGAACGCGAGCGCGAGATGATCGCCGAGTTGCGGCATCTGCCCGTGGCGCTACAGAACGCGTTGCTGGTTGAACCACAGGTCAAGGCCTGGGCCGAAAGATTCGCGGGGAAAAGCCACGCGTTGTTCCTTGGGCGCGGCATGCATTATCCCATCGCCATGGAAGGAGCCCTCAAGCTCAAGGAAATATCATACATTCACGCCGAAGCCTACGCCGCCGGCGAACTGAAGCACGGCCCCCTCGCGCTGGTGGATAAGGATATGCCGGTGGTTGCCATCGCCCCCAACGACACCCTGCTGGAAAAGCTCAAATCCAATCTGCAGGAAGTGAGCGCACGCGGCGGCGAACTCTATGTTTTCGCCGATGCCGATACCCGCATCCAGGAAAGCGAAGGCGTCCACGTCATCCGTCTGGCGGAACATGCCGGTTTACTCAGCCCTATCCTCCACACGATCCCCCTGCAATTGCTTGCTTATCATGTCGCGCTGCAGAAAGGGACGGATGTCGATAAGCCGCGGAATTTGGCGAAGTCCGTGACGGTGGAGTGATTAAATATCTTAAGCTCACCAAGTTTTGAAGAACTAATAAGATGAACTCCGCTGTTCCGTACAAATATAGTCTGAGACAGGCTATTAGGGCCTGAAATAGTTCGACCGACGTAGAAGCTCGCCATTGATTACTTCACGATCTTTCTACGACGTTGCCCAAGGAGTATCGTTACGTACGCCTAAGTACGTAGTAAATTCAGATTTGTTTGATGTGAATTGAAATATTTACTTGCTCTGATCAAAAGCGTACGTAGCCGCCGACAATTGCTGCACGTGCCTCCTCATTAGCTCACCGTCTTTACGGAAAAAGGTCCCTCACTCGAGCAAATGGAGAGCCCGTCTCGGCGGCCTTCCTCACTTTGCGGTCGAGGACGTGATTGAGCGGAATTTCGCGATGCATCGTGTCGTGGAGGTCGAACCCATCCATGCAGATCACCCGCTTGCCTCGGCCGAATGCTGCGAGCCCGTCCTCGGTGAAGCCACTGTTGCTGATAAAGAGACCGCGCGTCCAAGCCGCTTTCTGTTCGAGCTTGCCGTGGAACGTGTGCAGGTCGGCTACGCCGGTTTGGTTGCACTTCCACTTGGCTTCGAGTAGGTAAGTCTCATTCGAGAGCTGGAAGCTGCCGTCGATCTGTTCGCCTCGCAGGCGAAACGGCTCGCGGGCATCCAGTCCGTAGCCGTTGAAAATGTCGCGGAGCAGTTTTTCAAAGGCATAGCCCCGCGCTTGAGGAGCGAGTTGGTGGAGTGCGAGTAGCTCGGCCTTGAGCTGGACGAGCCTTGGACGGTCGAATGCCAGTGCGGGCGCCTGGCCGACAGGCTTGGCTGCCTCGGGCTTGCCCTCCAACCGATTGATCAGCGCCAACAGTCGCCCCTCGGCGTTTTCTACCGTATCCGGCTGTTGATCGCCCGCGCGCACAGCCTCGCGGTATTCCCATAGCGCTTTGAGCGCGCGAACGACCGTGGGGATATCGACCGACTGCAGGAAGCAGCGAAGCCGCTTGCCCTTCGATCTGCCGTTCACCGCATACACGGGATCGTCGATATCGCGGTTGAGCTCTTCGGCGAAAAACTGGAAGAAGGTTCGATCGGAGAAATTGAGGACATATCCACCGCCCATGCCGAGCAGGTCTTCCAGGAAGAGCATATCGATGGAACGAATGTTTGGCATATCCTGACTCCCCCATCTTCTTGTTTGTATTCGCTGTGAGATTCCCTGCTAGACGACCTCGATCCATCTGACCAAATCGGTCTCATACGCTTGGCTTGGCTTGACCGGCCCTCTGTGGACCAAATCCCGATGCAACATGGGCTCGATAACCGCCGCGAGCCTCTCGGACTCCTATGAGGCCGCCCAGAATGAAGATTACCAGCGCCTCCAACAGAAGCTGGCTTGCGCCATCATGAAATGGATCGTCCTTGGAAACTCATTACCAAAAATCTGGAGCTACCCAGTGGTGATGGGAGCAAACACAAAAAGTATTCAGGATCAGGTCTTGTCATTTTTCACAACATTGGCCACGACCAAAACCGTTAATCCAGATCGCCAAGACACATGGACGCAGCGAGGCGATCTTCTATAAATGCCAGCGGTAGTCACAGTTTGAAGAAGATAGGGGATCATTCCAGATTGCATTACGCCGTGTTAGCCGCATTGTAAGGCGGCAATGGGTGAGAAGAAACGTGACTTGACCTCATTTTATGACCCTATTTTACACAATGAGTAAACTTGGAGACTCAATCCCGTTTTTTTTCAGTTGGCAGCGATCTGCAGCGGCCACCAGTTGCCGAACGGCCAGTAACCGTACAGGTAAATCCAGCCGGTTATTGCGACTTCGATACCGACAAAATACGTCATCGCGATAGTCATCCCCATGAGCTTGGTATTGCCCTTGGTCAGCATTTGGTAGAACAGGTACCAGAGAATGCCGTATGTGACCCATTCAAAGGCCCAGCCCAAGTCTCCGTCCATAAACGCCTTGATGGCATAAGGCACAGTCGTGAATGCAACCAGCAGACAGTAATACCCAAGCGCACGCTGGTCTGCGGCGCCACGAAGTGCGTTGATGCCGACCCACAGATAGGTCATGGCGAACAGCAAACCGCTGGCGGACAGCGGGAAATTGTTCTGTACCAAGCCGAAATAAAGTGCGCTAATGGTGGCGAGAATCCCAACAAGCAAGTTGAAGATTCCGACATCCTTGGTATCCACCTTGCCCTGCAGCCATATGGCGTTAACAATAAGGATAAATCCTATGAAGAGCAGTGGTACACCTAAAAAGTGGCCCGCCATCTCTAATCCTCTTTAAGTTGAATTGCCATTACTGCTCTTG
>JBDTHR010000027.1:0-2610 GCA_039936855.1 Nitrosospira sp.
ACTCTAATTGAATACCCTTGTGATTTTCCCATTAAAATCATAGGGCGCGTCGTGTCCTTGCCGGGTTTTCCGCCCGATGCGGCGTCGCTGGAACATGGCCGGCAGACGTTTACCCAGGCGGTCCTGATGGCCGTAAAACGTCACGCACCCGATTATGATGAAGGGAATATGGAGGTCAGGATCAGCAAGAAGAATACCTATCTGAGCCTCACCTGTACGATACATGCCGTTTCCCGCCAACAACTGGATGCGCTATACCAAGAACTGTGCGATCATCCATTGGTATTGTTGGTACTTTAACGAGGCCGCGAGTTCTGGAAACCCCGAATACTTTTTCGATCATGCATCCCCCGTGTCATGAATCAGTAAGTTCAAACATCAAAATCAGATATGCCGGCATGATGGACTATCTATCCACGTGGCAAGAGATGAAGGACTTTACCGGCTCTCGTACAAAAAATACGCCTGATGAAATCTGGTTGCTGCAGCATCCGCCGGTTTACACTCAGGGTGTGGCAGGTAAACCGGAGCACCTGCTACATAACGATGGTATTCTCGTCATTCGGACTGATCGCGGTGGTCAGATCACTTACCACGGTCCGGGTCAAATTGTCGCCTACCTGCTGCTGGATTTGCGCCGCCTCAAACTTGGCGTGCGTGAATTGGTCAGGAAAATTGAAAGTGCGGTGGTAGACTTGCTATGGGACTATCGCATAGGCGCAACAGGTCGTACGGATGCACCTGGCGTGTATGTGGATGGGGCAAAAATCGCCGCGTTGGGGTTAAAGATAAAAAACGGGTGTTGCTATCATGGACTGTCTCTCAATGTTGATATGAACCTGATTCCATTTGCAGCGATCAATCCGTGTGGCTATTCCGGATTACAGGTAACTCAGACCAGAGACCTTGGCATAACCGATGGAATGGAAACGCTGCGCAGGAAGCTTGCCAGAAAATTAGAGGCCAGGCTTTCGGGATAGAGGATTCTGATATTCCAGACACAAGCCCACGCGACAATAAACGCGGCAAATGTTCGTGCAGCGTTTGATTAACCGCTGGAAGTAATTTATAACGTTGGAACCCGGAGGCGGAACGCGTACCGGACGCTTGCGATAAACATTTGCCGGATGTGCGCTTTCATGTACCCACCAAGAGGAATAATTCGTTTTATCCATGACAACTGAAACTCGCCAGAAAGGCGCGGCCAAGACCGCGCGTAATCCCATCAAGGTTCTGCCTCAATCCGCCGCCGACGTGCTGCGAAAACCCTCATGGATCCGCGTACGCTCATCCAATAGCCAGGAGTTCTACGAGGTTAAACGTATTCTGCGGGAACAGAAACTGCACACCGTATGCGAAGAGGCTTCCTGCCCCAACATCGGCGAGTGTTTCGGCAAAGGCACCGCGACATTCATGATTCTGGGCGACCTCTGTACTCGCCGTTGCCCGTTCTGCGATGTGGCACACGGTAAGCCGCTGGCACCGGATGCACAGGAACCGCTGCACCTGGCGCAATCCATCGCTGCCATGAAGCTGAAATACGTCGTCATCACGAGTGTGGATCGCGATGATTTGCGTGATGGCGGCGCTCAGCACTTTGTAGATTGCATACGTGAGATCAGGCATCATTCGCCACGGACAAAAATAGAAATCCTCGTACCCGACTTCCGTGGCCGGTTGGAAGTAGCCCTGGAAAAATTGTTTGCGTGTCCTCCTGATGTGTTGAACCATAATCTGGAAACTGTTCCGCGACTTTACCGGCAGTGCCGCCCGGGTGCGGATTACGCACATTCGCTCAAATTGCTGAAAGACTTCAAGGTGAATTTTCCGGATATTCCGACCAAATCCGGCTTGATGCTGGGTTTGGGGGAAACCGATGACGAGATTCTTGAGGTGATGCGCGATTTACGCGAACACGGTGTCGAGATGCTCACCATTGGCCAATACCTGCAACCCAGTATTGGGCATCTACCTGTATTACGTTACGTACCGCCGGAAGGATTCAAGGAACTGGAACGCGCCGCCATTGAAATGGGCTTCAGCAATGCCGCGTGCGGCCCGATGGTACGCTCCAGTTACCATGCCGACCAGCAGGCGCATGAGGCTGGCATCCGATAATTCGTCTGCGCTTCTTTGGAGCGAGAAGGATATCTTACGGCCAGAAAGTAGCGCACACCCAGCAGGAGTTGTTCGAATGCGTATCACCACTGTATTTATTATTTGGCTTGTCGTTTTTATCCCCGCCTGTGCTACGGGATCCGGTCCGGTTTCCGACGACGATACGACGAATGCGCTGAAGCAAGCACTTACTCAAGCTGCTGATGCGGCGGTGGACAAGCTCGGGGTAGCGGACGGGTTTCTCAATAACCCCAAGGTTAAAATTCCGCTGCCTGGATCGCTGCAGAAAGTGGAGGGCATCATGCGAACTCTAGGCATGAGCAAGTATGCCGATGGCTTGATCGTGACAATGAATCATGCAGCGGAAACAGCGGCAGCCGAAGCCAAGCCGCTATTGATCGACGCGGTGCAAAAGATGTCCGTGGAAGATGCCAGAACCATATTGACCAGTGGCGACGACGCGGCAACGGAATTTTTTCGTAAAACGACTTC
>JBDTHR010000028.1:0-10758 GCA_039936855.1 Nitrosospira sp.
CCGGAGAAAATCATGATCGCGGCCAGCGAGAACTTCGGCAGATATTCAAGAAAGTGCGAATTGAAGAAGAAGAAAAGAACGACCGAACCGACAACAATATTCGAAAACTTGGTATATGCCCCAGCCAGTTTGTTGGTTGTGCTTTTAGCCAGTCCGTCCAGGTTGGTCATTCCGCCAAAAAAGCTCGCGCCCATATTGCTAATCCAGATGGACCACAAACTGTTATTGGTGTTGCATTTGCGGTTCAGCGGATCTATCTTTTCGATCGCGGCGTTGCTCATTACCTGCTCTATCACATCGATCGTGGCAAGCATTGCCGCGAACCCCACGATATACAACCACATCATTGCACTCTCGATATGCGGTATCGGGAGGGAAAGCGTAAATGGAACATCTTCCACGAATAGCATCGACATTGGCATGAATTGGGCGAGCACGATACTTGCTATAATCAGCAGAAAGTAGGGGATAGCGGGTTTCGTATCCTTGAATTTTGAAAACAGGTATACAAACCCGGCGAAACTGACTATCGATATGAGCACGATCAGGATGCGCGCCTCGTTCCAGAATACATCGGCTGTTTCCTGGTCTGCCGGTATCTCATAACAAAATGTGGCAAACTTGAGGCCTATCTTCAGGCCTACTCCCGCCAACAACCCTTCAACGAGATACACGGGTACCGCCTGCAAAATATACCGTTGCCAATTGTATTTCCATACGACGGCTTGCATGCTGGCTGTCAGGAAAATGACAAAAGCCATATTTTCTATCCCGAATGCATGAACACCCATCGCCAGGGCAGGCGCGAGACCGGCTGCCACCCCCGGCACGCCGATATAATTGCCCGGCTTGAAAAAGGCATTGACCCATCCGATGAAGCAGGCAAAAACGACAGTCGCCAGCGCCACTTTAATCGGATACTCCGACATCATGGCGATGCCGATCGATAGCGGGACCGCCATGGTTCCAGTTATAATTCCAGCCTGAACGTCACGAGCGAGATACTTGACCTGAAACCCTGCCGATCCTGGCGCGACAACTTCTTCCGCAGGGGCGGCGGGCACATGATCGTCGGTTGACGGCGACTTATCTAAAGTAGATGAACTCATGGTACCTATCCTTCCTTTTTAAAAAATTTAAACATAACTTCAAACGAAGGAGAAACCGGGAGGAGCTGTTTTCCGGTAGTTGTTCGATCGTTTGCTCAATTTCGTCATAAATAAAAAACTGCTGATCTGGAAGTAACCTCAAGTCCCTGTCTGGCTAACCCACAATCAGATGTCGAAGTGCTTGGTTGGCGGACTTTAGCAAACCGTATTCACGGCGAATTCGACATTCAAAACTCTAAAAATTCATTAAGCCATTAAAAGCAACGCTAACATAGCATTAGTGATGTGAAGAATATGTTTGTTAAATGTCAAGAAATTGTGAAGTTATTAATATTTACTTCACATCATGCCGAAGCGCGCATGACTTAATATCTGTTATTTTGCAATATATTTCTTTATAAACAGCAAGATATATTATTACAAGCTGTGAATATGACGAGCAACAGATCGGTATATAAGTGACATATGTCAATTTTATGTAGGGAAATTGAAACGACCGTGTGGGAAGTAAAACACGCGTTTAAGTCAATTGATTCAGAAGGGACACGTCAACCCAGGAATAACCAGGATAGTAATCGGGTTGAAAGCAAGGCATGTTTCTACCACGCATGGCAATGTTATTTGCGCCGCTGGCAGCGCTGCGAAACGACTTGACGATCACCTGCACTCTGGAAAATCTGGGGATGGTCATCGGACTGTATCTCTCGTTCACGACGACCAGGGGGGTGACGCATTTAACCTGAATGAGACAGTTGACCACTCATGTTTCTACTAAGCGCCACAACGGAAAAGGATTTTTTTACTAAATCCGACTGGGTGGTTCAGGTTTAAGCGATGGCCCGCTAACGCAACGAATATTGTTTATTTTTCGCTGTTCCTTGTGGACTGAATCGCATTCCCCCGATAACTCGAAGGCGTGTTGAGATGAGGTCAGGCATACTTTGCGTCGGGATAAACGCAGGTAGACGAGGGGCAATGGTAATACGGAAGGTCTGCCAATATCGAGGCCTGGCGCCGTCTCCGAAGGATGGCGTTACCCAGAAGGAGCGGGCACCGGAATGCGGATCGTGATATTTCGATATCACGATCCCGACTTCACGCTTCCGGATTATTTTTCTTCGGACCCGTTCTTAGCGATGGATGCATGGTCTTTGTATCCACTTTTACGTGGTGCGCCAGCTTGGACCACCCATGGCGGCGAAGCAACTGATAGACAGTCGATGTCGACACGGATCTATCCACGCATCTTTCAAGTTCGGCTTTCAGTTCGTGTATGGGAAGAATGCCCGTGGCTTGCGCCTGGGTAACGAATGGCGCCAGAAAACGTACTTCTTCATCCAGGCTCATTCGTGCATGGTTGCGAAGTCCTTTTTTTGTCTTGACCTGTTCAGCGCCGGCCTCGATGCGCTGGAACCGCGTCCGCAGTTTTCCCGTTCTACTTTTAGATAAGCCGATAATGACGGCGGTCTGTTCCAATGACAATCCAAATTCCAGCGGAAGGAGTAGCGCTTGAGCAGCACGTAACGCATCGACTGTTTTGGCTGACGCGATTTTTTCCTTCGCTACTTCTACAAATTCCCGTCCTGTCGCAGGTCTCGCCATTTGTATTCTCAGCTTGGGTTTTTACCGAATAATTCGTTTACTTTCAGTCTCAAGTCAATTTCGAGAGCAGGTCAACCTATTGGCTGAATCGTTGAACTCAAAACAGGAAACCGCAGTTAGTTTGTGAGTCAAACCTGGTTCCACCGCCATCTTCCGATTCAGCCGCCCAAGACGTCGACTCCCTTGGAAACGCGGCCTTTCCATGTTTCATATCCCTGGGATTGAGGCGCGAAATTCATAAACCCTCTCCCTCCATTGGGCTGGAACGGATCGATTCCCCGGTTGTTGCGCTTGGCAAAAGCCAGGGAACTTGATCGCACCTCGTCAGGAATAGTTGCTGTAATCAAGAAGCCAGAAGGAAGCAGAGGCACAAAGCCAGCCAGCAACGTCTCGGTGGAAAATCGATATCGCAGCATGACCCATTCCTCACGTAATTAAAAACAGCTGCTGGTTGATTTAAAACCTCAGGAATTCCCGTTCTCTTTCTTCGTTACTTCACATCCTTGAAGCCATACCGGCTGATAGACGCATCAGTAGGAAGCCGCGGGCCCTATGATCCACTTGCAGTCGGAAATCAGACACATTCCGCCAAATTCCTTCAGCCTTGGGCGGATTGCCATCACCACTCTCTCAGCCTGTTTTTCTTCGCAAGCCAAAGTTACTACGGCATTCCTTTCCTCCAAGGCAATGTCATCCGGGCGCCGCTCGCCACGGGACCCCAGTCCCCCACCATGCCTCATGAACGTATAGCCACGCACGTCCACTGTTCGTAACAAGGCAATCAGATCACCGAGCTTATCGTCGTCGATGACGATCTCGATGCGTATCATCGCAATCAAAACATCTGCTCTATTAAACATGGTTTCTCTCCTCAGGATAATTTACGTGTGACGGTCGGCTTTGAATACTTCAATTGAGGCCAGATATATCTCGGAAGGATCTCAACGGATTGACGGATCATCCCGAGATAACCGTGGCATCGGTTTTCGCTATACGCCCGCCAGATACTGGGCGGCCCCGTAGTAAATGGGAATGCCGATCACAACATTGAATGGAAAGGTGACACCAAGCGACAAGGTGAGGTAAAAAGACGGGTTGGCTTCCGGGACCGCCAGGCGCATCGCCGGAGGCACCGCGATATAGGAACAGCTTGCTGCAAGCACCGTGACCAGTGTCACTCCGCCCACTGAGTATCCGAGCCAGAAATGACCGACTAGCAGGCCGCAAACCGCACCGATCAAAGGCATTGCAACACCAAAGCAGACGAGGAAAAGACCCACCGCCTTGAATTCCGCCAGCCTTTTCCCCGCTTCCATGCCCATATCGCACAGGAACAGGCACAATGCACCCATGAATATGGTTTCGAAGAACGGCTCGATCTTGTGATAGCTCGGCTCCGAGACCACTGCGCCGATGCCCATGGAGACAAACAGCAGCAGAATACTGCCATTGGTGAAGGCTTCGCGCAGCAGGTGCATATACATCCCCTTCTCGCCCTTGGCAGCCCCACCCATTACTTTCCGTGAATAGCCGGCCAGCACCAGGCCGATCATGATGGCGGGAGATTCCATGATTGCCAGCATGATGACTGGATAGGCTTCAAAGGTTACGCCGATGCCGCCCAAGAAAGCCACCGCCGTCATGTAGGTGCCGGCGCTCACCGAACCGTAGTGCGCCGCAATGGCCGCGGCATTGAGCGGATCGATTTTTCCCATGCCCCGCAGAATGATGTATGCGATGATAGGCAAGCCAATACCAAACAAAAAAGCCGCGCCCACGGCAGGCAGGGCATCACCCATCGACCCCTGGGTCAGGGCCTTGCCGCCATGCAGCCCGATACCTATCAGCAGATAGATAACGATCATCTTGTGCATATCGGGTGGGAACTTGAGATCCGATTTAATCACCTGCGCGAACATACCGAGAGCGAAAAAAAGTATCGCCGGTACGAGAAGACTGGAAATTGACATGGTAAAGCCCTCCTTATGTTGTTATTGACCCACTTGAACGATTATGGTCACCCGGCGGCCAGGACCAACCGGGATGAGCGCACTAGAGCCATTGGCTCGTATGTTCGAGTGGCCATGAGCTCGACGGAGAGTATTTCACCGACTGGCGAGACAGCAGTCGCGCCCGCAAGCGTGTGGAAGTTCCCGCTAACGAAGATCTTCGATCCGATCTCCGCGATATTTCAACCGCAGTAGCGGGAATCGAACTTTTCGCCGGCCTGTTCTCAGCACGGGACTTTTTTGCATCTCTCAAATATATGACGGTCATATAGCCCTCCAAAGGTGTCGGAAAATTTCTGAAACAATGGCGGAACCGGTAGGGATCACTTGCGGTGTTCGCATTGTTTTATCCTTATTTGTAAATCAAAAATGTATCGAAAGGTAAAAGCTGGAGAGGTAACAATAATTTTTTTAATACCAGTGAAATCATGTAACAACTGAGTGTTTTATGGCTACGAAAGAAACGTTATGCTTGTGCTGCCATGAATCACAGATTGCCACAACCCATGTGAAGAACCTGTCGCGAGTCTGTGATTAATTTGTGAAAGGCAAAAAAAGAACGATCACGAACGTGATGTTGTGGAAACTGCAAATGCAGGGGGATTACGGAAAGGTGATGTGGAAAGTTGCGCCTTTTCCCGGTGTACTCTCGACCTCTATAATCCAGCCATAGTGATCGCAGATACGCTTGACAATCGCAAGACCAATTCCCAGGCCTTCGCCTTTCGTCGACCCGCGGAAGAAACGCTCATAAAGGAGAGGCAGATAAGAAGGTTCGATACCGATACCGGAATCGGAAATTGAAAGCCGCTTCCGGCTGAAATTTACGCGAATGAATCCACGCTCTGTATATTGCACCGCATTGCGAAGCAGATTCACAAGAGCCGTGTGCAATGCTTGCCGGTTCAGCGTGAGGACAGCATTCGGCTCTACCGCAACCTCGAACATGAGGCGCTTTCGATATATTTCAGTGCATACAGGCTCTACCGCATCGTAAACGCACTCGGCGATTGCGACCGGCTCCATGATGCCCAGCGCCTGCTCACGAGCAAGGAATAACAACGCCTGCAGTTGCTCTCCCATGCGAGTCGCCGCGACCTCGATCATTCCGATACGCGCCCGCGCCCTCTCAGAGAAGCCCGGTTCCGTCACGAGCAGTTCACAACTCGTCAGGATGGTAGTGATGGGAGTACGCAACTCATGACTTATGTTCGCGGTAAACTCCTGCTCGCGACGCAACATGCGTGTGATGCGGTTCTGATAGTCGTCCAGTGCACGGGCAAGCTGCGCCACCTCCTCGTCCTGGCCGGGCTGGATCATTGTTGCGTCCTGCCCCGCACCGGGCGCCAGATGCCTTACTCGCTCCGCAAGATCGGTAACTTGCCTGACAAGTACTCCCGCAAGCAGGTAGCCCACCAGTAACGCAACCCCGACCACCGAAAGAAGCGATAAGATGATAAGAAGCCTAAGCTCCTGTTGCCGCTGGTCATGGAGCCCGATTTCATAGGCAACAAGAAACTTGACGCCATCGACATGCCTTACCGCGACCCGAATCTCTTCCGGACCCCTGAAAACCTTGTGGCGCCTATAGTTGAGTCCTTGCAAGTACGAGGGGAGCCTGGATTCCTCGACGGAATCATGGACGATATATTTTTCGAGGTTCGAGCCCACCTGAGGGACAAAATCGCTACTCTGGCGATAACGCTCGAGCAGATAGTCCATTTCGGTGTCCATGATCTGCTCGATATGTGCCTCTTCGATATCGTCAGAAGCGATATACAGGCTGATGCCAAGCGTTCCGACGACGACTATGCAGAATACCGCAAAAGCCAGCGCAACGCGTCGGCGTAAGCCACGTTTAATCCCTGGCACGAGAAATGAGGCGGTACCCAAGTCCATGAATTGTCTCGATCGGATCATAGCCGCCAGCGCGGTTCAATGCACGGCGTAGTTCGTGCATATGGCTGCGCAATGTATCGCTGGTTCCCTGTGCGTCGCCCCAGACTTCCGATTCAAGTTCCCTGCGGCTGAACACGCGGCCGGGTTCGCTCATCATGAGTGCGAGCAGCCGGATACACTTGGGGGGCAACTTGACGGCTGTGCCGGCAAACAGTACCGATAGCGTTTTGGGGTCGAATGACAGATCCCCGGTTTCCAGCATACGGCTGGTCACTTTGCCACCATGCCGTTTATGCATCGCGACAAGGCGGGCTTCGACCTCTTTTAGCGCGAACGGCTTGATCATGTAATCGTCGGCGCCGTGATCGAATCCTTTGAGCTTATCCTCCAGCGTATCGCGTGCCGTCAGCATCAGCACCGGTGTGTCAAGATCCGCTTCCTGACGAAGTTTCCGGCATAACGTGATGCCATCCATGGCCGGAAGACCAATATCAAGCAGGATTCCATCAAACTTCTGCGTTACCGCGAGATGCAAACCAGTGATGCCATCAGCGGCCGCATCGACACTGTGACCGCGCGCCTCAAGAAAATCGTAGAGGTTTGTGGCAATAGCCGGATCATCTTCAATAATAAGTATATGCACAGGAAGGCTTACTAAAAAATTACAAGATAACGCTAATACCCCGAAAATATGCCCAATTTGAAAAATGTAGCTGATTCCCATGGAAATCAACGTCTATAGAGGTCGCTATCTGCACTTCATCGGCCTGGACGTTCGTTGAGAATCTAGCACAGTTCGATATGTTTTGTTGGTATTTAGTGCCTTTTTTATTTATAAAACTGGTGCTAGCGATATTTGCGGCTGAGGGCATGAACCGCTTCCACCAATATCAGTGCATTCTCCGGTGGAGTAAACTGCGAAATGCCATGACCGAGATTGAAAATGTGGCCTTCGCCTTTTCCGTAACCGGAAAGAATTTTTTCCACTTCCGCAGCAATCACTTCCGGCGTGGAAAACAGCACTGCGGGGTCGAGATTTCCTTGCAAGGCAACCTTGTGCCCAACCCGTTGGCGCGCCTCGGCGATATCCACGGTCCAGTCGAGCCCAACCGCATCACAACCGCTATCCGCAATGCTCTCCAGCCATAGGCCGCCGCCCTTTGTAAAAACGATGTTAGGTACGCGCTCACCGCCATGTTCGCGCTTGAGCCCTGCCAGGATCTGACTGATATACCGCAAGGAAAATTCCCGATAGGCTGCGTGGGACAAGGCGCCGCCCCAGGTATCAAAAATCATCACAGCCTGAGCGCCGGATTCGATTTGCGCATTCAGATAAGCCGTCGCAGCCTGCGCGGTGATATCGAGAATGTGATGCAACAGATCCGGCCGCTTGTACAACATGGTTTTGATCTGGCGGAAATCGGTACCGCCGCAACCCTCCACCATATAACAGGCAAGCGTGAAAGGACTGCCGGAAAAGCCGATGAGCGGAACCCGGTTGTCCAGCGTCTTTCGGATTTGCGAGACCGCGTCCATCACATAACGCAGGTGTACCCCTGGATCAGGTACCGTAAGTGCACGAATCTCCCATTCTTCACGTAAAGGCCGCTCGAACTTGGGCCCCTCGCCATCCGCGAAATAGAGCCCCAACCCCATTGCATCGGGGATAGTCAGTATGTCCGAAAACAATATCGCAGCATCTAGCGGAAACCGCGCCAGTGGCTGCATCGTAACTTCTGTCGCGAAATCCGGGTTTTTACACAGCGCGAGAAAGTTGCCGGCACGAGCGCGCGTCTGGTTGTACTCGGGTAAATATCGCCCCGCCTGACGCATCATCCATATCGGGGTGTATTCAGTAGGTTGCCGCAGGAGAGCCCGCAGGAAGGTATCGTTCTTCAATCTTGTCATCGACTCCAGTTTAATCGCACACATTCAGCAAGATGCAGCATCGTTTGTGCGCCATCTCCCGGGTATCAGCCTGTGTCCCGGATCCATACCACGTCAGAACCCATCATCCTGTGGACAGATTGTTCGTGGGCTTAACCTGTCAATGTTATCAGCTATTGGCTTCCGGGTACATGATCACGACCAGTGGCAATTGTGCGAAGCTTTATTCTCACTGGCGCGCGCCTATCACTGACCCTGATTAGACGGCAAGGAAATGGTTAAAAGATGCCAAACTTATAATAGCAGCGAATGCGTAATGGAAGCATCAGCTTTCCTCAATGGCAAATAACCGCCGATATTCCCGAATTGCATAACGATCGGTCATGCCGGCAATATAATCGGCAACCGCCTGATGCTTTTCGCCATGATACTTCGACTGGAATACCGGGGGTAGCAACCGGATATCCGAAGAAAATGCGTTGAAGAGCGATTCGATCGTGTGTCGCGCCTTGGCGCTCATGCGCGCCACTTTATAGTGTCGATAGAGATAGTCTCGCAGAAATTTTTTCAGTTCCTGTTGCTCCTGCCAGATTTCCTGGCTGAAACCAATCAGGCATGGGGCCACCCGCACCGCTTCAAGACTCTCCGGTCGGGCATGCGCGATATTGGTGGCGCTTTGTCTGATTAGATCTCCCACCAGCGTATTGATCATGCGCCGGACGGTTTCATGAATCAAACGCCGTCCCGAGATGTCGGGGTAATGGTTTTTTGCCATCGACAAATGCCGCGCGAAGATTTTGACCTCTACAAGTTGCTCCAGCGTAATGAGGCCCGAGCGCAAGCCATCGTCTACGTCGTGGTTGTTGTAGGCAATTTCATCGGCAAGATTGGCCAGTTGTGCCTCCAGTGACGG
Source organism: Nitrosospira sp. (assembly GCA_039936855.1). Classification (GTDB taxonomy): domain Bacteria; phylum Pseudomonadota; class Gammaproteobacteria; order Burkholderiales; family Nitrosomonadaceae; genus Nitrosospira. The sequence goes on from JBDTHR010000028.1 coordinate 9,420, forward strand.
CCGCTTGTCCGAAAGGAAACGTTCGCCCACATCTCCAAGCTTAACGGCATTCTTTCTGGCACAGTGCTTGAGGACGCCTTCACGAGTTTCAAAACACAGATTCAAGCCATCGAACGCGCCGTAACGCTCTTCCAGCACATCTACCACACGCAGAGACTGCAAGTTGTGCTCGAAGCCACCATAATCTTTCATGCAGTCGTTCAGCGCTTCCTGCCCGGCATGACCAAATGGCGTATGGCCGAGGTCGTGTGCCAAGGCAATAGCTTCAACCAGATCTTCATTGAGATGCAGGTTGCGCGCGACCGAGCGGCCGATTTGCGCCACCTCCAGGCTATGTGTCAAGCGCGTGCGGAACAGGTCGCCTTCGTGATTTACGAAAACCTGGGTTTTGTATACAAGCCTGCGAAATGCAGTGGAATGAATGATGCGATCGCGGTCACGCTGGAAGGCCGTACGTCCCGGCGCTGATTCTTCGGCGATGCGACGGCCGCGTGAGTTGGCCGACGTTACCGCATAAGACGCCAACTCATGCATCGGCAGTACAGTCGATAATGGTTTCAGTCAATATCTCTGCCGGTACGTCAGAGCGGAGCACGGCCTCGCCGATATGCCGGAGTAAAATGAAACGCATTTTCCCTCCCTCTACCTTCTTGTCCATCCCCATCAGACTCAGGTATTTTTCCGGACCGAGATTGGGCGCCACGACAGGAAGCCCCGCTTGCTCATAAATTTTCCGGATTCGCTCTACCTCGGCTTCGCTGATCATTTCCATGCGCTTGGACAATTCTGCCGCCAGCATCGTACCCGCGGCAACCGCTTCGCCATGCAACCAGACACCGTAACCCATCGCATTTTCGATAGCATGGCCAAAGGTGTGCCCGAGATTGAGTAATGCCCGAATGCCGCTTTCACGTTCATCAGCTTGCACAACTTCCGCCTTGTTTACGCAACTTCGGCGTATTGCTTCGGTTAGCACATCAGCGTCACGAATAAGGAGCCTGGCCATATTCTGTTCCAACCAGTCCAGAAAATCGGGATCCCGGATAAGACCATACTTGATGATCTCGGCAATGCCCGCCCGCAACTCCCTTTCCGGCAGCGTATCGAGGGTCGCTGTGTCTGCCAGTACGATCTGGGGCTGGTAAAAAGCACCGATCATGTTTTTGCCGAGCGGATGATTGATCCCTGTCTTGCCGCCGACCGAAGAATCGACTTGTGCCAGAAGCGTCGTGGGAATTTGAATGAACGGCACTCCCCGCAAATAGGTTGCGGCGGCAAATCCGGCCAGATCACCGACGACTCCACCGCCCAGGGCGATGATGGGCGTGCTCCGTTCACA
>JBDTHR010000029.1:0-9477 GCA_039936855.1 Nitrosospira sp.
CTTCCTCTTCCCGCTTCAGGCCATACACCACTTTCGACTATAGCTCCATGCCATCTCGTCGCCGCTAGAAACTGCTTCCACAGGCTTACTGACAAACTCCCGCAACCCGAATGTCGCTACATCGGCAGTGCCATTAATGCGCCTGCCAACTTTCGCTTCCGTGCTGTAGCCTTGAACAAACTCGAAAATTTCGCATTTCCTTCCGCTTCGCGTTTCTGACACGGCGCGCGCGGCAAACTCGTCTTGCGGTCTGCCGAACTTGAAGAATCGCAAAAAAGTGACCGGGCGAAGGGGGATATTGAGACTTTAGAGGGCCAGTACTTATTTTCTTGCATGGAAAAAATAGCGAAATAACCGGCCCGCTGCTGTGTAGTTCTGATTTCCTTCAAATTTGACAAGCTGCCAGGAGCTTGCTTTCTGGGAACTCCTGCCCTGAGCAAATCCTCATTCCCGTTGATTCGTGGCTAAAAAGCAACAGTATCGCGAAAAAAAACTGCCAGATGTTGTTTTCTTCATGTGTCAAATTCTCAATGGTCTACCTACGCCCTGCATTCGCCAATCCTAAATGACGTTCCCGAGATTCCCGGCGATAACTCAGCTTTCAGTGAAACATAACACTAGGTTTGAATGAACATTTTTCATTAAAAGCCGGGATTTATGTAGTCGTTTGCATGCGTTATGCATGACAAAGACTTACTGATGCAACCCGCCGTGATGGCGGTCGTACCCGTTTTACTTACCTATTACACGCCACCATCTCAAGAATACGATAACCATTAACAAATAATGGTTTTGCATAACGTGTTGACTAGCTCTTCAGTTCTATTTAACATTCCTAACGTTTTTTTCACATTCTCATAACGTTTTGTTCATGAACACAGTGTTATTTTTCGACTCAAACATGAATTCCAAAAAAAAGAATCAACCGGTCGATTCCCATAGCGAATGTAGTTTCTAAATAAGATATGAACATACTTATATCTTAAAGTCTTAGTTGTTCAACTTTTGATATCGGGAGTATCTATGAAGTTTCGTTTCCCCCTGAGTCTCTTGTCCTGCTGCCTGTTTCCGGCTTCCTTATATGCCCAGGCCATAGATCTTTATGTAGACACCAAGACCAAGCAGATCTATGCCGAACCGGGAACCGACCGCGTCCGCATGGGCTCTTTCGAGAGAGTTGCAGATAAACCGGCCAAACCGGTTCTCGGCGCGGACGCGGGCCCATTACCTCCCGGTGTGCAAATGGGATCAGAAGTGGGCCATGGAGTTCCCATGGGACCTGGCGCCACGGTAGCAGGCATGAAAAAACCGGAGGGTGGTTTCGGCTTTGCAAACTGGAAAGATAAAGATCCCTTCAAATGGAACCTGAACGGGGATGGAAGTCAGTACATCAAATTCGGTATGCTTAACCAGGTTCAGTTACGTTACGAGCAAAATAATCCAGGCTCCCTGATACAGGGTCAACCTGTTGACGATTCAACGGATATTGGCTTGCGCCGTACGCGTCTCGTGGTACAAGGGCAAATTACGGACAGGACGTACTTTTACGTCCAGTACGGCATGAATAATCAGAATTTTCTGACTCAGCAGAATGGAAATCGCCACATCGCCGCCTATTTTCATGACGCCTTCGGTGAACTGCGACTGACAGAGGGGAATCAGATGACCGTAGGGGGCGGGCTCGGCATGTTTAATGGTTTGTCCCGCTTCAGCGCGCCCAGCGTCAGCACCATCATGACAATGGATGTCCCGCTTCTTGCTCAGTACACGACGGAACGTACTTCCTCGTTCAACAGACAATACGGTGTCTATCTTCGCGGCCAGGTCAGCAAATTTCGCTACATGATAGCAGCGAATGATTCAATGCCAATCACGACTGACGGATTAACCGGTGCCGGCGGCGGAATGATTGATCCGTCCGTGGCTAATTTTGCCCAGGTGGGACATAAGAAAAACTATACCGGGATGTTCTACTGGAATTTCTGGGATACGGAACCGAATACCAACCCCTACATGCAAGGAACCTATCTCGGCAAGAAAAGCATACTTAATCTCGAAGCCGGTTTTGCTACACAAAAAGCCGCAACATGGACCGGCACTTTGGACAATCCGCAGTTTCACGACATGACTCACTGGTCGGTTGCCGGTTATCTGGATGCGCCGATAGACAAGGTCAAGGAAACCGCCATATCCGCTTATGTGGGGTATTTCCACATGAATTACGGACCCAACTATCTTCGGATGAACGGGAATGGCCAAAACACTGCCAACGGAGTCATTGGGGGGTCAAGCGCAAATGGCGCGGGCAATACCTTTCCCATGTTCGGCACGGGCGATATGTGGTACGCACAGCTAGGATATCTGTTGCCCAAGGACTTGCTTGGGTCAAATAATGGGCAATTGCAGTTCTACACCTCGATAACAAGTGCTGGCTGGGATGCGCTCCACGATCAGATGAACGTATTTAACGGTGGGGTCAACTGGCTGATAAAGGGTCATAATAGTAAAGTTACCTTCGATTACCAGAACAGACCTGTATTCCGCACCAACGCAGCAAACGAAATTGTCAAGACTTCAAGCAGAGGACAGTTCGTGCTGCAATATCAGATCGCCTTCTAGTCATATTCCTCTCCTTTGACTCCAAGCGCAGACCTGGTGTTTCAGGCTCGCTTGGGGTTGTCCTCTTCCATAACTTCGTCCAGATACAATATTTCGGCTGCAGCTCAAGAATAAAAATCCATCCATTCTTCCCCTCAATAAGAAACGCGTCCGCACTCAGTTGCCTGTCGCTTTCTTGTCATTTTCACTTCTTAGGTTAGTTCAGATTACTTCACTTGTAATAAGTTCAATTCGGTTTAATTTCGCGTCCCAACCCTAGCGCGCCAAGTCGCCTGAAGCTGCGATGTCGTCAATGTTGCTGCAGGTGCCCGATGGAACATTCCAATGTCTGTGTTTATTGCGAACGCAATATTCGGCGGCGCACCTGTCAACCCGGTGCAACAGCTAAAAAGATTTCTGTTTTCGGTTTATTTTCTAGCACCATCTTTCTGGCGAAATCGCGACGGGTGATTAGAACATTTTTGTGGCGCACCCCTTCGTTTCAGCCTCTTTGAAATGGAGCGACCCCAAGGCGCCGCTCCTGGCAACTGCAAACGATGTGTTCGGAAAGTAGCGGATGTCGCGACCACGCTCGAAGATCTACTGTGGGATTGTGAAGAAATTGTGTGTGCGATGGCGAACAGAAACGAACTTGTCAGAGCGTAACATTTAATCAACTGCCCTCGGCTTGGCTGCAAGTGAGATCTACAGCAAGGGATTGCAAAATGAAGAGAAATGTCAGCGATTTTATGGTGAAGCGTTTGGCGACACGAAGAAATGGCTGCATTCCTGACCTGTGCTCATGCATCGGAGACCCGTCGCCACAGGTTTTTTTGCTTCGCGCGGTAGCGCTTACTTGCCCGTACTTTTCGATGTCGAAACACAGGGGGCGAAAAGGGCTTCGTCAGAGTGAAGATAACTGATTCCAGAAAATCAGGAGCCATGCAAAATTTGAGGAGCAGACGGCACCACGGGAGGCAACTGGGATTTACGGGCCTGCAACCGGCCAGGATAGAAGGAAAAAGATGGAAAAAATAGAGGCCTTCGGGAGTCCCGGTATGACGCCCAAATGGACATCCAGCGCGAAACAGGGAATCGGTACATCGTTATCGGCAGCCTCCCCCGTCTGGTTTACGCTTAGCCACGGAATCCTCAATGAAATATATTTTCCTAGCGTGGATACCGCCAATACACGTGATGCGCAATACCTTGTCGCGGATGAGAATAACTTCATGCATGAAGAGAAGCGCCATATGAAACACAGCATCGAGTATTCGGACCCACGGTCGCTGGCCTACCGTCAAATCAACGTGGATCCCGATGGCCGCTATCGCTTTGTCAAGGAGACGATTAGTGATCCCGATGCACCGGTCGTGCTGGTGCACACGCGCTTTGAAGCCTTATGCCCGGAAGCGAATGACTATCGGATCTACACGCTGGTGGCCCCGCACATTGGTAATCAGGGGATGGGGAATACAGCGCGGCGGATTTCGGTCGATGGCCGGGACTGACTGGTCGCGGAGCGCGCGGGTAAAGCGCTTGCCGTCATCGCCTCGATTCCGTTCCTGAGAAGCTCATGCGGTTTTGTCGGTGCGAGCGATGGCTGGACCGATCTGAATTCCAATTTTCGCATGGACTGGGAATTTGCTTCCGCCACTGACGGCAACGTAGCGCTGATGGGTGAACTCGATACGCGCCACGGCCATGAATGGGTGCTTGCGATCGGCTTTGGCGCATCGAGCGAGGACGCTGCGCACGCCGCCATAAAATCTCTTGCTCGCGGCTGGAACCATGCGCATAAGCGATATTTAAGCGCCTGGCATACATACTGCGATAGCCTGATCGACCTCAGCGCGCTGAGCACCGACAATGGACGTACATACTATACCAGCGCGATGCTTATACGCGCGCATGAAGACCGTCTGCATCCCGGCGCGATATGTGCCTCAATGTCCATCCCGTGGGGACAAATCCATGGCGACCAGGACGTGGGCGGCTATCACCTGGTATGGCCGCGTGACCTCGTTCAGGCCGCTACCGCGGCGCTGGCGGCGGGCGATGTCGAGTTGGCGGCGCGTGTGGTCCGCTATCTGGCATCGATACAATCGGATGATGGTGGCATGCCGCAGAATTGCTGGGTGGATGGCAGTCCGCACTGGCGCGGCATCCAGTTGGACGAGGTGGCGCTCCCCATCATGTTCGCCTGGCATCTGCACAATAAGGGATTACTGGGCGGGTTCGATCCCTGGCCCATGGTAAAAGCGGGGGCGGCGTATATTATAAAACGGGGTCCGAGTACTCCCCAGGAGCGTTGGGAAGAAGACGCGGGCATTTCTCCCTCGAGCCTTTCCACGTTAATTTCCGCGCTGGTTTGTACCGCCGACATCGCAGCAAAGTGCGGTGACGGACAAGTAGCCAAACTCTGCCTGGAGACTGCGGATTACTGGGCCGCCAATGTCGAGCGCTGGACTTATACTACCTGTGGATCGCTTCTCCAGGATTATCCAGAATATTACGTTCGCATCAGCTCTGTCGACAGAGAAACAAAATCGGGTGCCCCGGACCCCGATACTGGCTACGTGCAGATCAAAAACCTGCCAGGCGGATCCAGGCGTTATCCGGCTCGCGACGTTGTCGGGGGCGGATTCCTCGGGCTGGTCCGCTATGGGATACGCCGATCCGGCGATGAACACATATTGAAAACACTGGCTGTTTATGACCATGTGTTAAAGGTCGATACGCCGTACGGGCCAGGCTGGCATCGATATAACCATGATGGTTACGGGCAAAAGGCAAATGGAGATCCTTTCGATTCCACGGGTGTCGGGCGGCTCTGGCCGTTGTTGACCGGTGAGCGCGGCCATTTCGAGCTTGCCGCCGGGCGTTCCCCATATGCATATATCAGCGCGATGGAAAGCTTTGCGAACACCTGCTGCCTGATCCCGGAACAGGTATGGGACACCACCGATATTCCTGAGAAACGTATGCTCATCGGGCGGCCAACCGGCTCGGCCTTGCCACTCGTATGGTCTCACGCGGAATACATCAAACTACTCCGGTCGGCGCAGGATGGCGTTATTTTCGATTTGATAGCACCGGTGCACAAACGCTATGTGAAAGACGGCGTGACCACTGGCATGCAGGCATGGACTTTCAAGCAGAGCCTGCTTGAATTTGATCCCAAGCGGCCCTTGCGTATCGAAGTTTATGCCTCAGCGCGCTTGCACTGGAGCACGGACAACTGGATAACTTCTCAAGATACCGCGCTGGCGGATGCCGGCCTGAGCGTTTATGTGCACGACTTCGAAGAAGGACAGTTACACCATGCCATCGCGCTCAAGTTTACGTTTTATTGGAATCATGCGGAACATTGGGAAGGACAGGATTTCAACATCGCCGTCAATAAAAATACGATAAAACAGCAACCTGACGATCATGGATCCAGCTCCGAAGGTGATCCTGACCGAACGGAAGCATTTGAATCCAGTATGGGCTGAACGATCTTCTAAAAAATGAGCCTACACAGAATAAACCGAGTATCGAACCGCGGATTATTACGGTAAAGAAATTACGCGGCCTCTGACGGCACGGAAACATGCTGAACATGACTCACGCCAGCACCGAAGGTGAGTCGTTTCAGGATTACCTGTCTTATTGGAGAACGGAAAACATGAACAATGTGACCGGACATAAGCACTGGGTAATTGCCGATGGGTACATTCGGCCTGCCCGTATCGCCGACTGCAGACAACTGGTGAGCCATGATGCAATTTGTATTCTCAACCGTGGCGATCATGACGCACATATTGGTGTCACCGTCGTCTTAGTCGATCACGGGCCCGCTGGACCTTACAACATCACCGTTAAAACCCTACGCACCCAACATGCCCGTTTCAATGAAGTCACCGATTCTGGGTCGGTTCCACGCGACACGGATTACGCCAGCATAATCGTTTCCGACGTTCCTGCCGTCGTGCAGCGTATCCGCCTCGATTCCCGTCAGTTAGCGCTGGCATTGATGAGCACAATAGCTTATCCGGGTGAGCTACCTGATGAGCCAAAACGCATTTCTGCCCACTTCACCTGCAATCTGACCTCCCGGGCGGCTGCGTTGCCGCATTGTGGGGAGCACACCACCGGCAGCGATCACGCACGGGTGGCCCTGCAGGGAGACTGGCACGCCCACCTGCAACATAACATGAGCCACCCAGTTGAAGCGGCGTCAAAACGTGCAGGTGCTCAATGAAATTCGGATTTTTCCGGGGCTTTCCTGTTCCGCTCCGCTTCGTTAAGCCTTGTCGTCATTACGGAGAACAACCATTTTTTCATAGCCTGGCCGGAAAATGAAAATTATTGAGTCAGGATTTTATTCTCATGCAGCTCCAAAACAGGCGTCAGACCTGGCGGCACGGATGGTCGTTATATCCGCCACATCGGCAATGATGGCACCCACTGCGAATGCTGCGGACGCACCGCTAAATTATTTCCTGCACAGTTATGGGCCCGCGTCCGAACCAACAATGCATCTTGGATGGGTGCTCGCCGGGCTATCAGTGTTGGTGTTCTTCATTATCACGCTATTGCTGCTGGCAGCTCTGCTCCGCAAACGTCCCGCGATGGATCCGCGCACAATCGGCCGTGAAGGCGAAGGGCTGCGATGGATATATATCGGAACAGGAATTTCCACCTGCATATTGTTTGGCCTGGTGATTTACTCCCTGATGGCGCTGAACGCGGTCGCCAAACCGGCGCAAAGCCCAACCATTACGCTGACTGTTACGGGATATGACTGGTGGTGGAAAATCGAGTATGAACACGACGATCCATCGCAACGCTTTATCACGGCTAACGAACTGCATGTTCCCGTCGGTCAGCCTGTCCTGATCAAATTGAAAAGCGCCGATGTTATTCACGCCTTCTGGGTACCGAAGCTTGCCGGAAAAACACAAATGATACCGGGGCTCGCGAACCAGCAATGGATCCAGGCGGATGTACCCGGTATATACACCGGGCAGTGTGCGCAGTTTTGCGGCGCCGGCCACGCTCACATGGCTTTCGAGATCGTTGCCGAAAGCGCGCGTGATTTTGAAAAATGGCAGGATGCCCAGCGGCAAGACGCTTCACTTGCCCCGATGGCGGATAACAATCCTGGATACAAACTGTTCAAGGATCGCTGCGCTGGCTGCCATCAGGTTCGAGGTACTGACGCGGACGGGCAGCATGCTCCGGATCTGACTCACTTGAACTCGCGGCGCTGGCTTGCAGCTGGGCTATTGACCAATACGCCCGAACACCTGATGAAGTGGGTTGTAAACGCGCAGCAGCTCAAACCCGGATCGCGTATGCCCAGCATGGTGTTATCGGATCCCGAAAAATCCGCACTTGCGTTATTTTTGTCGAAACTGGATTAGATATTTATGGCTACTTCTGACTTGACGGGTAACCCAGCGGATGGGCGTCCAGGCGACTGCTCCAGCGATGATCGCCTGAGCCGCGTGCCGGACCTTGGGCGTGCACCGGTTGGTTCGCCTGCTGAAACTCACCTCGCCCATATCTGGGAAGCAGCGCCGGGTTGGCGCGGCGCGCTTTCCACGGTTGACCATAAGACGATCGGCCTGCGGTATATCGTCACGGCGTTTATTTTCCTTCTGATTGGCGGCGTCGAAGCGCTGATAATGCGTGTGCAACTCTCCGGACCGAGCCTTACGCTATTGACACCGGAACAATACAGCCAACTGTTCACGATGCATGGCGTGACGATGATCTTCCTGTATGCGTTGCCGATATTGTCGGGATTTTCCAATTATCTCTGGCCGTTGATGCTGGGCTCGCGTGACATGGCATTTCCCCGTTTGAATGCGCTCTCTTACTGGGTCTTCCTGTTTGCCGGCATATTCATGTATGCGAGCTTCCCTATCGGCCAGGCACCGAACGCCGGTTGGTTCAACTACGTTCCCTTTGCGGGACCCATCTATAACACCGGCCCCAATATCGATGTCTTCGCGCTCGGCATGGTGCTGCTGGGAATATCGACAACCGTCGGCTCGGTCAACTTTGTGGTTACGCTATTCCGGATGCGAGCACCGGGCATGACCATCAATCGGGTACCCATTCTGGTGTGGGGCACCCTCACTGCATCCGTAGCCAATCTCCTGGTGATCCCCGCAGTCAGCCTCGCGTTTTTTCTTCTGTGGCTGGACCGCCAGATCGGCACCTACTTCTTCGACGTGGCCAACGGCGGTAAGCCGCTGCTGTGGCAACACCTGTTCTGGATTTTCGGCCATCCGTGGGTTTACGCGATTGTGCTTCCGGCGATGGGCATCGTTTCGGACGCATTGCCCACATTTTGCCGCCGCCCCCTGGTGGGGTATGTAATGATGGCCCTTGCTACCATGGCCACCATGCTGGTTGGATTCGAGGTATGGATTCATCATATGTTCGCCACCGGTTTACCGACGGTCGCCCTCTCCATTTTCGGTGCCGCCAGCATGATCATTTCAATTCCGAGTTCGGTTGCTGTGTTTTCGTGGATTGCCACCATCTGGCTAGGAAGGCCGGTGTTCAAGACGCCGTTTCTGTTCTTTGCCGGATTTATCCTTCTGTTTGTCATCGGCGGCCTATCGGGCGTGATGACGGCAGCCGTATCGCTCGATTGGCAGCTTAACGAAACCTACTTCATCGTTGCACACTTGCACTATGTGCTGCTGGGAATCAACGTGTTCCCGGTCATCGGCGGCATCTACTACTGGTTCCCCAAATTTACCGGCCGCATGATGGATGAGAAGATGGGCAAATGGAGCTTTTGGGTCATGTTCATCGGTTTCAATGTAGGGTTTTTCCCGATGCACATATCTGGCCTGCTGGGCATGCCGCGCCGTA
>JBDTHR010000030.1:0-9260 GCA_039936855.1 Nitrosospira sp.
AGCGCTTGAAAATATCATCAAGCACGCAGGAGCCAGCCAGGCATCGGTTCTCATCGAAGGCACAACAAGCTGCGTGAAGATGGAAATTAGCGACAATGGAAAAGGCTTTGATGTAGAGCTTGTTTACAACAACCCCAATTCGAGTATCGGTTTGCGCAGCATGAAGGAGGGCCTGAAGGTCGTAGGCGGGAAACTCGTAGTTACTTCTTTTCCATCTAATGGTACGCGTCTGATCGCCGCCGTCCCCTACCCGTAAATTCCGGCTATTGCACTTGCCCTATTATGCCTAATCAAGAATCTGTCAACATAATGATCGTCGAAGATCATCCAGCGCTTGTTAAGGGGCTGTCTGACGCCCTGCAAGCCGAGCCGGGACTTAACGTAGTGGCTGCAGCCGGGACGTTAGCTGAAGCGCGCGATTTAGGACAATGCACTCCACTCCATCTGGTAATAATCGATCTTTTCCTACCCGATGGAAATGGCATCAATCTGGCGAAGGAGTTCGGCATACGCTACCCCGATCTGCCTCTTCTAATATACACCAGCGACAACGATCCCAGGCATGTGACAGAAGCCAGAAATGTAGGTGTAAGAGGGTATTTGTTGAAAGGTGCAGAACTTGGGAAATTAATTTTGGCGATTGAGGTTGTATTAGCGGGCGGCTTTTACCTTGATCGCAATTTGCCCAAAAAAAAAGTGATAGATCCACTACCCGCCCCGGAATTAACCCCAACCGAAGATAAGGTGATGCGGCGGTTCGCCCGATGGATGACGAACAAGGAGATCAGCGAAGATCTCAAAATAAAGTTGGTTACTGTGAGAAGTCATCGCAATAATATCATGTGGAAGCTCGGTTTATATAATACACCTCAACTTTACCGAGAGGCCATAAAACGACATGGCAGCCCCGATGACCCAAATTATATTTGGGTTGATCTATAGGTCCATGCAGCTCCCGACCAAGCAGAGCTTTAGTGGGAGTAGGGCATTTTCGTATATGCAAAAATAAATAACCGAAGTCTCCAGGAGCAAGAGGTTAAAGGCGGATAAAGGCTTCTGAGGCCGTTATTTCCTGCCTGCCCATTCATCAGCTTTTGTAAAAACACGCTGAACTAGGTTCTCCAGCTCAAAGGGGCCTTTTCGGCTGTAAGTAACACATTTTTTATACTCTTTTATAAAAATGCATACACTAGTGCTTGGCTCATCTTCCATGCTCGATATCATCGTGCTTAAGATGCCGTCTTCGTTCTGCACGATCGAATACTCTGCGGTGTAATCTGAAGGCAGCTCAAAAAAGCGTAATTGGTAGAGCTCGTTCACAAGATTCAGTAAATCCTGCTTCGTAAAGGAAAACCGTACGGTTCCACCGCCGCGCCCGAGTATCGCGCCGCCTTCTGCGGACAACCTGATCTCTCTGATTGAAAAAGCCGGGCTACCAAGTTGCCGCGTAATACGAATGCTAATCTCGTCGAAACGATAGGTCGAAGGCAGACTGTTATGTTTCAAGTCCTCTTGCCCAGCTTCCAAGGAGGTCATAAAAAAGGAGACAAGCAACAGGAAGCAACCGGGGAAAAGCCTATGTAGTACTGACATGATATACCTGCTAATAGGAGGCGCCGGAACTCATTCCTGAATTCCGACCTCCCTCATTTCGAAGAATCACGCTTGACGGCGCCTTGCAATCCATCCGCATACTGCCAAACCTGCAAGCAGCATGGAATAGGTCTCTGGCTCTGGAACAGCGGACACATAGCCCAAATCTTTCAACATTCCCACTTCTATGGGACTAAAGCCATGCGCTTGCAAGCCGGTGCCAGCAGCAGGAGTCATCAACATTCCGCTAATCCCAGGCATATCTGGATCGAGGTGGGCGATACTGCTACCGTTCTCCCATGGAGCTGGGGTGTAGAGCGTCACCCAGTAACCTCCATTTGCGGCAACGGCGTTGGGGCCATCAAAAAATAATCCCTCACCATCATTTCCCGCTGAATAATCACCGATGCTGCTCACATCCCAACCTGGCTGATTTAGCGCAAAAGTATTTGGATCGATGATTTTGTCCCCATGCTTGTCCACAATAAAGCTAGCAAAGGTGCTCCAGGTCCCTGCCTCTTTCGATCCCGCCAAAGGTTCCCCGGTCTTCGTAATTCCTCCTCTCGTAAAGCCCAGAGTGTGTGTTAATTCGTGATAGAGAGTGCCGTAGAAATCGTATTGTCCCGAATACTCTGTCGGAGGAGAATTGACATCCAAGGCCCATGGCTGGCTGAAGTTAACAGAAACCGCCCCATCAGCATTGTTCCCATTCAAATCGATGCCCGTCTGTAACTTGGTACGCACGACCTCGGCAAGATTGAAGCCTGGTTTTCCAGGGTCCATAAGATAAGTATTTGCCCCCGCCAGCGCTCCGGCCATATCCTCCGCTGCTGCATCCAAAAAAATCGTTCCCGTATTGCTGAAGTGGCTGCCAAACATGTTTGAAAATTCGCTGGCTGCTGTGTTTAGCGCTGCTTGCCGCCGCACACCATCGACGGGATCGAGAAATCCTGTGCCAGCGGAGTCAGTATAGTTAAACTGGAAGGTAATTCCAGAATGTGCTGTCGATGCTATCAGGCAGCCGGCGAGAACCCCGCTGTTTAATAGCGCATGCAAAAAACATGCAGCCCGAGTCCTTTCGAGATAGTTCATTTGATAGTCTCCTTAGGGAAAAGGTTATTCAATTGATTGCACCCATCGACCTGATCAACGCAAAGCAATTTCGCCGTCGAAATCGTGATTGGGTACGGAATAACTATCTCAGGAGGTCATATACTGCGATATACCCTTAGGGATGAGAGGATCTTAACAAAAAGTTGAGGCTCGGCGTAGATTCCACGCATCCTCCAGCACATAATCAATCCGGGACTATGAGGCCCGGTGCGCCCCACCATTCGAAGCATTTTGGCTATTCCGAGATACGGTAAGGCTTCTTTATAAATTTAAAATCACTCCCAAATCTGAACCTTTCTCTCACTAGACCTACCAGCAGACAGCGCTCCTGATGAAGTCGGGACAGCAGGCCTGTCCCGTGTTTCCATTTAAGCTGTTTTCTGTGGCAAAACGACTCCCTTTTGCTACACTCAACCAAACAATGCAAGCCATTGTTTTTTTTGGCCTAAAATGTCGCATAATGGCGATGCAAAAATAGAGAGAGGTAATTCATGAAAATCGGTTATGCGCGGGTGTCAACCGACGACCAGAACCTGAACTTGCAGATGGATGCCTTGAACAAGGCAGGATGCGAGCGGATGTTTACCGATCAGGGAGTCAGCGGGGCCACCATCGAGCGTGAAGGGCTATCCCGAGCAATTGCCGCGGTGGGTAAAGGTGACGTGCTGATGGTATGGAAGCTGGACCGCCTGGGGCGGTCACTGAGCTTTTTGATTGAGCTGATCGAGAAGCTGAGAAACGAGGGAGCAGGCTTTGAAAGCCTCTCGGATGGCATCAACACCACCAGTGCAGGCAGGAAGCTGGTATTTCACATCACGGGCGCATTGGCCGAGTTCGAGCGCTGGTTGATATCAGAACGCTCGAAGGCCGGGATGCAGGCAGCCAGGCGGCGGGGAAAGCAAATAGGCCGACCGCACAAACTGAACCGGGAGCAGATCAGTCATGCGGCCCAGATGATCCAGGAGGGACGGGAAACCGTGTCCGGCATGGCCGGGCTGCTGAATGTGGATCGGACTACCTTGTATCGTGCGCTGAGCCGCAAAAATTGAGCATTAAGAAATGGGTAAAGAAGAAGATTCGTGAGTCTTGAATGAAGTTTCTGTAACGTGCGCGCCCAAATGGATGGTATTCCGGCGGGAAGGTTTTTCCCCTTGTTCCCGAATGACTATGCCGGGGTAACGGTGTTTCTATCATAAGGCCTTATGGCTTTCAGGTTATCCCCGATTTTTTGCTGGGCTACGTCCAGCTCATAAGATTTTTGCAGGTTTAGCCATAAATTGGGGCCGGTACCAAAGAATACGCCCAGGCGCATGGCGGTATCGGCGGTCATGCCGCGCTGTTCGTTAATGATTTCATAAAGACGATTTTTAGGTACCTCGATTCGTACCGCCAGGGCAGCAGCCGTCATGCCGATGGCTTCTAGTTCGTCGGCCAGAATTTCTCCTGGATGGATAGGTTCTGTCAGCTTCTTCATATCTTGTTCCACTAGTGATAGTCCACGATCTCGACGTTCTCTGCCCCCTCGTTCCAGGTAAAGCAGATGCGCCATTGCATATTGATGCGAATACTGTACTGTCCGTCCCGATCTCCAAGCAAGGCCTCAAAAGAATTACTCGGCAGCACCTTCAATGCATCAAGGGTATCGGCGCTATCCAGAATGCGCAGTCGCTTGATGGCTTGCCGGTCGAAGCCGGAAAATCGCTTCACAAATTCCCGGTGATAAAGTTTCTGGGTGTATTTGCATCTAAAGTTCTTGATCATCCAAACAATACTATTGGTTACGGGGTACGTCAATCATAACAGACCCTTAATTTCCTAGAGTAAGAAGGTGGCTGGTAAATTCGACTATGGATCGTTGGGGTCACCTCAGAATTCGGGAAATAAAGCACGCTAACGGCTAGCGTGTCAGGTTGAAGTCTGAGAAGTCGAGCCGAAAGCGTCAGACAACGCCAGAAACAGCTTCTCGGCTAAAGGTTGTCCATCCTCCCAGGATCAAGAAAAAACGCGATACGCGTGAAGCCTGGCAAATAAAGAACGATGAACTGTGGGAAGCGCACCGCACGGAAATCAAGCGCCGACTTACTGCGGGAGAGAAACCTTCCGAAATAGCGGCATGGTTTAATACGCTCGGATTTACGGGTTCTGGGGCAACGCTGAACGGCTATATAAAAGGTATTTGAAACCTTTCTCGTTCCTTTACGCCAATTTACCCTATACCACAACCTGACAACACAGACCTGACACTTTTCCTCACTTTTAATGTCAGTTTAGGGTTATTATTTATAATAATTGACGGCAGGCAACGAAGGTCATAGAATCTATCCTGACATTTATCGGGGAAGAAAATTATGACAAGCCAAAGAATCGGTTACATCCGAGTAAGTTCGCTTGATCAGAACGCGGAGCGCCAGCTCGACGGGATTGAGCTGGATAAAGTATTCACCGACCAGGCATCCGGCAAGGATACCAACCGGCCGCAACTCCAGGCCGCTCTCCATCACGTTCGTATAGGGGATACGCTTGTAGTCCATTCGATGGACAGGCTGGCGCGTAACGTCGAGGACATGCTCAGGCTTGTCAGAGAGATGAACAACGTTGGGGTTTCCGTTGAATTTATTAAAGAGAATATGAGCTTTACCGCGGGAAGTGATGATCCTCGTTCTACCCTGATGTTTACCATGCTCAGCGCGTTTGCGCAGTTTGAGCGTTCGCTCATCAAGGAAAGGCAGCGAGAAGGGATAGCCCTGGCAAAAGCCAAGGGAACAGTCTACAAGGGCAGGAAGCCAGCGCTGAACGCAGAACGCATTGCTCAGCTGCGAGAACAGGTCGCAACCGGTGCAAAC
Organism: Nitrosospira sp.; assembly: GCA_039936855.1. Lineage (GTDB taxonomy): Bacteria > Pseudomonadota > Gammaproteobacteria > Burkholderiales > Nitrosomonadaceae > Nitrosospira. The sequence goes on from JBDTHR010000030.1 coordinate 5,550, forward strand.
CGGACAAAGCTGGCGAAAGCGTTTGGAATAAGTCGGGAGACGCTTTATCAATACATTCGGTAGCAAGTCATGATTACCAATTGTTGTATGGTGCCGCAGGATCAACCATAAAGTTCCTGCGATGATCGAGGCAGAGGACGCTGCCCGACTGAATGGGCAGAAAGCTGTTGCATGTGCTGATCGATCGAATTCAAGCCGATAGGGGTCGTCAATGCGCGCGATGCGCTGCGGGAGTTGCTGGCGGAAGAAGAGTACGAAACGTCCCTGCTACTGGGTTACGTGATGGGTATCGGCTACCGGTGAGGACGTGCCCATGACAGATTCAGACCACGCCGATCGTCCTCACCACCGGTGCCACGGGCAACCTCAGCGGCTCGCTCGTATTTTCGGTTTGGTTAGACGATCGCAAAGTCTCGGTCTTTTCCTGTAATCTCAGGCGAAGAGCGTCAACAGGGCGCGTGTTGCTGCCACTTTGAAGAGGAGAAAAAACATGGCCATCTCTCATGCTACATCGGGCGAATTGATCGACATCTCACCCCTCCACGAACACGCCAAAGACACGGTTTCAACAACACTCGTGCGAGCCGATCACATTGAGGTCTTTCGACTGGTATTGCCCGCCGGCAAATTCCTCCAGGAACATAAGGCCGCCGGATCCATCACGATCCAGTGCCTCGAGGGTGTCGTTGAGCTTGATGCGCACGGGCGTACGCAAACACTGAGACCCGGCACTCTCGTATACCTCGATAACGCTCAACCGCATGCTGCCAGGGCGCTGGAGGATGCTTCCCTTTTAATCACAATGCTGCTGCACCGCGTCTGATGCGTGATAGAGCGGTGGTGGTTCATACCGTACTTTTATGCGTGAATCGTGTCTTTACCTCTATACGTGTCGCGCGAGTCAGGATGGGCTGGAATCCAAATCAATAGCGACAAGACTGGTCATATTGCGATGCTTAAAACACGGCACTGAAAGCTGAAAGCCGATAGCTGATAGTGCCGGTTTCTCTAAAATCTTTGCGAGTGGAAATAATAGCACCCACCCATCGGCCAGGGCCTCAATATCCGACGTAAAAAGAGCAAGCAGGCGTCTGACTCCAACTGGGAAGTTATCACTGTCGGAGCATGGATCGGACTACCTGTAACAACGTAAGCACACAGAAGCTGTTACTCAATGCTTGAATAGCGAGAAGAAATCCTTTCTTCTTTTCTGATGACCTCTGTTTTACCTGTTCCATACTTCTTTCAATCTCTTTGAGTTCTGATTCCATATCAGCCAGAGCAGTACATCTTCTGGGCCCTCAGACTTTCCACCAGCGACAGTGTTTTTCAGTTTTCCTCCGTTAAGGAGGCGGTGGCAAGCTGCAGCGCCTCGCGGCAAAGAGGAAGTCGAAAATCAATAATTAATAAAAACGCACTGCGCAATTGTACCGCCAGACATCAACTGACCTGGTATTCCGGGGGCGACTCGGCATCCAGGTCAGCTTGATTCATTCAACCGGAAGGTTTCCGGGATTCGTCGATAACCCGCAGCCTCACTTATAGGGATGTAAGTGCTGGCTTAGTCATGTTGACACTCAAAACTCTTATGCACCACGAGGTCGCAGGAGCGAGACGATCCACGAGATATTCCGATTCATTAACCAGAGGGAGATAAAATCTTGAAAATAAAAATTCTATCCAGTATCGGCAGCATTCTATCCACCCTGGCCCTGCTCGCGCCCCCGGCTTCAATTGCGGCCGAACCCGTGCTCATGGATCAGGGCACGAAATGGACGGCCTCGGATCGAAAGGATTTCTATAGTCGTGACCAAGGGTCGCGTATCATGCCTTTGCGCTGGATCTCCGCATTGAAGCAGCCAGACGGCCAGCCATTCATGGCTGACAGCCTAAGCCGGTACGGCTACCTGCCCAATAAAACCAGCAAGCCCGCGGGCCTACCTATCGGATTTACCGTTGCTAGCGGAAGCGAAGGACAGGAAATCGGCATGAATTGCTCCGCCTGCCATACCCGTCAGATTGAGGTTAACGGCACCGCATATCTGATTGACGGTGGGCCGGGAATCATTGATTTCCAGAGTTTTCTGGCTGACCTCGATGTCGCTGTGAACACCGTCCTGACAAATAAACAGGCGTTCACGGATTTCGCGGACGCTGTACTGGGTCCGTCGGCGACCTCAAAGAACAAAGGGATATTGCGGGAGTCAGTAAAGGCGTGGTATTTGCCCTATCACACGTTGATTGAGCGTTCACTTCCTGCCCAGCCCTGGGGGCCGGCCCGACTCGACGCGGTATCGATGATCTTCAACCGGCTCGCCGGCCTCGATATTGGTTCCTCGCCTACCTACATGATTCCGGAAAACATTCAGCCAGCTATCGCGCCGGTACGCTATCCGTTCCTCTGGAATGCCGCAATCCAGGACAAGACCCAGTGGCCCGGTTTCTCCAGCAATGGCAACGATATTCTTGGCCTTGCCAGAAATCTTGGAGAAGTTTATGGCGTGTTTGGGATCTTTCGTCCAAAGAAAGATGCGTGGCACCTGCTCGGGATCGACTACCTGCACAAAAACTCAGCTGAATTTCAGGGGCTGGGCGCATTAGAAAATTTAGTAAAAAAATTAGGCCCTCCCAAATGGGCATGGAAGGTAGATCAGGCGCTTGCCGATAAAGGCCAGGAGATCTTTGCACGCAATACTGGACAGGGTGGCTGCGCCGATTGCCATGGCATCAAACCGGGCCAAACCCGATTTCGCGACCAAAAAACCTGGGCTACACCCGTGATGGATGTCGGCACGGATTCCAGGGAGTACGAGGTTCTCAGCCGAACGGTCAAGACGGGTGTGCTCGAAGGCGCCAAAATTCCGCTTCTCGCCAAGCCGCTAAAGCCCGTCGATACTGCATTCAATGTTCTGAGCACCGCCGTCCTCGGCTCCATCCTTCAGCATTACGTTCCCGTTCTTATGAAAACCGAAGACGAAGCTCGGATGAAGGGCGCACAGTCTCCTTTTCCACCGGAAACAGAATCTCTTCGCGACGCGTTCAGGGCGCCAGTAACGGCTGCTACAGCCGCACCTTCCTATGCGTATGAATCGCGCGTTCTCGAGGGCATCTGGGCGGCCGCTCCCTATCTTCACAATGGATCGGTCCCAACACTGTCGGAGTTGCTGAAACCGGCGGCTGAACGGGTGAGTTCCTTCAAGATCGGTCCGGCTTACGATACGGTTAATGTAGGCCTTGCCATTGAGCAGACCAAGTTCGACTATACGCTGGAGACTACGGATTGCAGTGATCGAAATTCCGGCAACAGCCGTTGTGGCCATGAATTTGGCACCACACTTTCGGCTGACGAGAAAAAGGCATTGCTGGAGTACCTCAAAACACTTTAATCTGGCCATATCAACACTGCTTCTTCGATATCGAAGAAGCAGTCCCCGGGCCTTGAAAATATTTGCTGTTTAACGTCAATTCGACGCTCGCGTCTTTTTGACATTTCGAGAAGTATCAGGAAGTTCCTAAAGTCCTCTCATGAGAGGATCGCACCCCATATCACCGATGCACGCTGCTGAGGAGTGGGGTTTAGGGCGCAATGGAACGTAAAACTCGGTTAAGCGTCTGCGTCGTTGGGGTTGCCCAATGTACCCCAACCAGTGGCCTCGTCAATTCAGACCAGGCCGATGCGGAGCGTTTTTTCGCGTCCGCGAAAATTCTCCC
>JBDTHR010000031.1:0-2947 GCA_039936855.1 Nitrosospira sp.
CGAATCCCAGGATACGGGATATCATCGTCATTCCGCTGACGGTAGCAAGGGCTTTAAGCAGATTCATGGGCGTGTATGTTAACCTGAATCTACCCTCGGGTTCGGCGGGGTAGGTGAACAACCGAAAAATTACGCATGAGTAAACCTCTCGGCAAAAATACCTTTCGGCAAAAATATCCCGGATATCACACGCACCAATCAGCAGGGTAGGATTTACCCATCGAAACAAAGCAACGATCCGCAGGGTGGGTTTCACCGGAAATACGATCTCGCTGGCATTGGCGGATTAGGATAAAGCAACAAGCAGTAGGGCGGGTTTCACCCGCCGCGATCTAGCAACAAATCCGCAGGGCCAGTGTTACCCAAGAGATAAAGCAGCGCAACGATCCATAGAAGCGGTCGCGCCCCAACTGATAAATTCGGGAGTGTATAGGGAGTCTCTTGGGGCGTCATGTCGCGATGGCGCTGGGGTGCAGGTCGGCAGGAAGTTCGATTGCGTAAGGATCAACAGATATAACGGATAACTTTAAGAAAAACCGGCTGATGTTCAAATCATGGAACGCCAATGGTTTATAATTCTATAATACTCCCCAGCTTTTCTTGCAATATGCTCGAAACATCCGTATCATTCAAAAAATTTGCGTAACATTTAATTCGAGGAATCTTAATGGCCAATAGTGCACAAGCCCGAAAACGTGCTAGACAAAATGTCAGCCAGCGCGACCGCAACACGAGCCTGCGCTCGGAATTGCGCACCGCGATCAAGCATGTGAGAAAAGCTATCGAGTCTACCGATAAAACCATTGCGCAGGCCGCGTACGCGGCTTCCATCGGTACGATAGATTCCATTGCGGACAAGGGTATCATCCATAAGAATAAGGCAGCTCGCCATAAAAGCCGGCTTTCTGCCGCGATCAAGACGATGGCGGCCTGATCTTTCTGCTGCATGAAAAAGCCCGGGTTACCGGGCTTTTTTTATTATATGCCTGATATGGGCACATTCTGAGAGGAGAGTCCACACACTCATCACTGTCGGCGAAGTCAGATGTAACTAAAGAAGGGCGGCTCATGAAGAAACGGGTGACCTTGTGCCAGGCAGTGTACGTTATGCAACTGACCCTACGCCGATTCTGCTGGTTTTACGGGTGCGCGGATATGCTGCGGTTTGCTGCGAAAGAATTTGTGTGGCTTGCATCAATTTGTCCGATGCCTGCTATTTGCTCTCGGCATGAATCACTTTTGCCCGCCGCTCACGCTCTGCCTCCGCCTGCCGGGCAATGGCTTTTATCATTGATTCGTCAATATCCACGTGTTTGATTCCGCCTTTGGATATCTTGATGCCCCAGGCATCGGCCTGACTATCCAGCGCCTTCTGAATATCCATATTGAGCTTCTCGCGTTCCGCCAGCATTTCATCCAGCTCATGCTTGCCCAGCACCGAACGCGAGGTAGTTTGCGCAAACTGGCTGCTAGCGGCAAGAAAACTTTCCAACTGACTAGTGGATAAAGGATTTTTGTGGATCGACCACCCGAAAATACACTACGGCGTTAACTTTTACAAAAACATTGTCGTGCGAAATAACGTTCTGGCCGGGCACATCCATGACCATGGTACGCAGGTCGACTCGGACCATTTACTGAATACCGGGGATTATGATGATCAGGCCCGGGCTTTTGCAGTTTGAAAGCGGCCAAGCAGGAAGATCACCCCACGCTCATATTCGCGCAACATTGTGTCTTTTCTCGGCATTTTGTTCTTCTGCCGTTATATGTCTAACGCCGCTCTCGTCCGCCTGATTTGCGGATGAGGGCGGAGACAGATTCGGCCTGGATTACGGTTCAGGCTCGGGCTCAGGCGAGCCCCCGATGTGTACAGAGGGCGCCGCGCGCCGCCACGAAGGCCGCTACTGACACGGGTGAGGCAGGAATGCCGCGTATGATTTGTCGCATCGAGGTATCGACGTTACCCTGTGTATCCGGTTGCGTTACGATAAGCAGCGCACCCTCGGCGGCTGCGCGCTCCAGACTGCGCTGGACGAAGTCAGCGCTATCCGACGTAACTGGACCATCCACGGTCGTTACCATCATCGGCGCAACCGGAACGAACGTCAGCAACAGGAGCAGTTCGCTGCCATACCACTACGTAGCGTGAGGACGAACAGTTTCATTTTTTCACTATGGACCGTTCCAATCCGGGCTGCATTTCAGCCGGGAAAAATGCGACTTGCGTCAGTTTATTCAGAGGTTCCGTGTCTTGCAATCATCATTGTTTTGGCGCATAAATCGATTTTCATATTTCATGAAATGGTATTAATGAAAAAACCGACGAGCCGAATTCTCATCATCAATGACGAGAACCTGATATTGAAGGAATTCATCAAGGGATTGAATGGTGCCGCCAAGTCCCTGGAAAACCCGTTGGGCATCACTTTTGCCGGTGTTACCACCGCGCGCGATGCACTGCAAGCGATCCAGGATGACGGCGATATTCAGTCGGTACTGGTGGACGATACGCTTTATACGCTGAAAAATGGCGAGAAGGGGTCCCGCAATCTTCAAATGACGGCATTGAAGCTGGTGCAGGAAATAACCCGTTTTCGCCCCGAGCTGGATATCTATATTTTAATTGCCCAGGAGAAAGAGGATGAGGTAGTGGATGCCCTCTTTACCGAAACGGTCGATGGCTATTTCTATCGCGAAGAGCGTGATTACCGGGGTATGTACCGCATCCTTAATGCTCAGCTTCAGGAAAAAGCACGCACACCTTTTTATGATCAGCTCAAAAATTACGTATTGATGGCAAAAGATGCCTGGCATACGCCGGGTCATTCCTCAGGCGATTCGCTACGCGACAGCCCCTGGGCCAGCGATTTCTATCAGTTCATCGGTGAGCATATTTTCCGTGCCGATCTATCGGTCTCGGTACCGATGCTCGATTCGCTGATGG
>JBDTHR010000032.1:0-4569 GCA_039936855.1 Nitrosospira sp.
CTTCGCATGATCAATGGATGTCGCCTGCTCGGTATTTGCCGTGTAGATCATATGCTCGCGCAAGGTGGCTGTACCCTCGCGCCGATGGACAGTGTCTTCCCGAGAGCCGGCAACCTTTTCACGAATCATCACGGCATTTATTCTGCTTCCGCTTTCCGTGTCCGCTCCATGAATCGCCTGCTCGCGCAACGTGACCGTCTCTTCGCGCCGATAGGCCGTATCTTCACGAGAGTCAGCAGCCTTTTCGCGACGTCTCACCGATTTTTTTTGTTGCGTGACGGCTTTTCCGTCGCTTGGCACTGCCGCCTCGTCATCAATGACAGCATTTTTCTGCGGTATTCTGGCTTTTTCAGGCACATCGGATAAGCCAGACTGACCCGTGACTTGGGTGTGGGAGGCTTCGTTATCGTCAGTTTCATTCATTACGGCCTTCCATCATTGATCGTTCTGTTCAAAGACGGCCGTTGGATGGCCTGACATGATACCGTTATACTCGGATAAGATCTCCCCGAGGACAATGCCTTCGCCTGTAATGTCAAACTGCCTAATGTTCTTGCTGTGATCGCTGCCCCGCACTTTGACCACTGACAGGACGCGTTTGAACTGGCTCTCGATCTCGATATAGCGTTGTACGATAATTGCGTCAGCGAGAAAAGCGCTTCCGAATGGGCTGAAACGCAAGTCGGTGTAACGGTCTTCCAGTTCTGAAGTCATAATTACGGTTACGCCCAAGTCGGTCAACTCAGCGATCATCCTGTACAGGGATCCCCGAAAATCTTCGCTAAACTCAGGTGCCAGTGCCAGCGCAAAACCCGACAGAGAATCGATGACCACGCGCTTGGCCTGCATTCGTTTAATCATTTTCATCATATCGTGCAATACCTGATCGATGGATAAATCCAGGGTGCGCGTGTCAATCACCCCTACCTTTCCAGTCTTGACCAGCGCAGACAGTTTAGTGCTCAACAACTGACTGGGACTTTTCTCAAATGCCGCTATGACGCCAGGTTCGCCTCTGCGTATGCCTTCAGAAAGAAATTCTGTCGCCAGTATGGTTTTTCCTGAACCTGAGGGTCCAACTACCAGCAGAGAGTATCCCACCGGCAAGCCGCCCCCCAGCATTTCATCCAGCCCAGGCGTACCCATCGACGCTCGCTTCTCTTCAAGCGATACTTTGACTTCGGACTCGGTAGCTGTTCCCACTTGGATAATCGCACGCGGATAAACTTGAACACCGTCTTCATTAATACGAAACGTATGAAACCCTGTTGCCTGGGCTTGACCACGCATTTTGACTGCCTGCATCTTGCGCACCATGGAGTTGCGCTGCAGATTTTGCGTAAGCGACAGGATGCCATCCGCTATCGTAAAAATAGCGCTTGATTCTGAGTCCGGCCGCACATATTCGCCGATTAAAAACGTTGTGGCTTCCCAACTCGTCATTTGCGTGCCCAATTGCTGGATGAATCGCTGCAATGCAAACTCACCTTCCCCCTTTGCTGACCTCGCGAGGGACCGAAACGAATCCACAAATACAAATCTGGGTTGACAGACTTTCACTTCTTCTTCGATGCGTGACAAAACACGCTCAAAGTTTCCATTCAGGAGGTTTGCAGACAGGTTGACGAATCGAATGCATTCATCGAGCTTATCAATATCGAAAAACGAAAATTGCTGTTGATAACGCAGCATTTTCAATGGGGGTTCACCCAATACCGTGAAAAATAATGCCCGATTGCCCGAATTTGCCAACGAAAACATTATCTGGTGGGCGAGCGTCGTTTTACCGCTGCCGGGCGCACCCGCGATCAGGTTAAATGAGAATTCCGGGAGGCCACCACCCAGCAGGTTGTCCAGACCCGGGACGCCGGTCGACAGACGACGTATGCTTAATTTTCCAGTCATTCCTGGTTCTCCTTGGTAGTACTATTTGAGATGTCCATGCTCCATGCCATTTGTAAGATACGGTTCGTTAACTTCTCGCCAATCAACGCGGCCAAGGTGTCGGTGAAAGTGATCAGTAGCAGACAATTTGCTTCGCTGGCTTTTGGGAGCGTTTGTCCGTCGAGGTTTCTCCTTAATTCCGCGAACCTGGAATCAGCCTGGGGCGGTGGCGTGTTCGCAACGAGCCCCGGAAATGCTGCCTGATTCAGATAAATGCTTCGCGCGTAGACTGAATCGAAGCCATCTTCACCAATTAAGAAAATGAGCTTATCTGCCAGTCTTTCCCACGATTCAATGGCCTCATCCGCAACCCTTTTCGAAAGCGGTGATATGAGATTTTTGATTATCTGATGGCGCGGAGGGGTCATGGGTTTCAATATTGGGAAGATATTCGATGGAGTGTTCGGATGGTGCAAAAAAGCGCAGCCTCGGCAAAAATAGATCTATTACAGCATGCCGATAGGTGTCTGAATAGCTGTAGGATTCTACAGGGGTGATGTTAGGCGGAGGGTTGAGGATCCCCTTCGATTATAGCTTCTGAGGTTACTAATCTCCGCGTGCTACTTATATCACTTTAGAAATTTAGCTATTCGGAGCGCTCTGAAAACCAGCGGTGCTCACCCAAAAAACACTTCAACGGGGAACCCAGGACCCGCAAAGAAAGTGTGCAGATGCGTACCGGGAAGCGTCACTGAAAAGTGATCGAGATGTATAAATGCGCCCTTGTCTCTGATTCCCCAGTTCCTGAGTCAAGCTAGCGTAATTGTAGCAGAGTGGCCATAAAAACGAGGGTTGAAAGCAGTTGATGAAATACGTTATCGCTAATAGTGTAGGGTTCATGAGCTCATCTGATTTTTTTAACCAGCGTCGTAAGTTTCTTGCCACCTTTTGCGTCGACCCGTAAGCTATAGTGCTCAGTCAAGACAATATCTGGTGAAGTTTCAGGCCCAACAGCGGGTCAACTCCAGTCCCTATTTGCTGCGAAGCTTTAGATCACAATTCGCTCGACCTCATCAAGCGAGACTTGGTCGTTACGCCGATCATAGAGGCCGGTAGTACGCGCACTCTCGTGATTAGCCATTTGTTGCGCCACTTCCAGCTTGCCGCCGTTTCGTAGGTACTCCGTAATTCCCGTTGCCCGAAAGGCGTGACAGCCGATCCGGGTGCGTATCTGGGTTGCGACAATGCGACGGCCGATCATCCTGTACACGTCGGATTGCGTCATGGGACGATCACTAAGCTGCCGTGTATTTCCAATGGACGTGCGAAATAGATAACCCTTGGCGTCATCAGTAATCAGCGCGCCACTTATATAGGCATGAATGTATTCATCCAAATTATGATGGCAAGGCATTTCATGCTGTTTTCCGCCTTTTTCATGTAGCCGTACCCAGGTACGGCGACCTTGAACATAGATATCCTGCACCCGCATCTTAAGCACGGCTCCGACGCGCGCGAAGGTATAAACCATTAGAGCAATCAAGGCGCGATCACGCAGACCGATAGGTGAGCGAACGTCAATAGCATCCAGCAATGCCCGTGCTTCATCGGCAGCCAATACCGGCGTCTTGCCTTTCTTGACAGAGTGTTTCGGTCCGCGCACGACACTGGCCGGATTACTCGGCATGATCTGACCGATTACCAGCCAATCGAACAGCATACGTAGCGCAGCCAGACGCTGCTTGATGGAAGGGGCGGATAAGCGAAGCTGGAGTCCTTCTATATAGGCGGCGACATGCATGGGTTGCACCTCACCCAGCGATACGATGCCTTGATCTGCACACCAGGCTGCGAATTCCCGGGTGGCGGCCGCGTAAGCCTTGCGCGTATTAGGGTTACGGATGTGTGCGGTAAAGAATTCAAGCGTACGCTTAGCCGCTGGCGCATCCGGTGCGAACAGTACCGGCAGCGACACCGAGTCTGACGCTATAGGGATAAAGCCCTGCATTATGATCGATCCTCCCGGACGTGCCAGAGTCGCAAAATATAAATCATGGTACCCATCAGCTCATAGCGCAGCTCATAATCACTCACGATTACCCGCCGTACATCGCGCGGGGCAAATTCATCAAGCCGCACCCCAAGCTGGGGATAGGCCAACAACTGCTCCGCACCTGCCACCAGTTGCCGCACTACTTGCGCTGCAGCGCATGGATTGACTGCGGCTAAAAAGGCATGCAGTCGAACCAGATCACGCTCAGCACTTTTAGTCCATTTAAGCGCCATGAATCAAACTCACTCCAGGCTTTTGGCCCAGGCATTGATGGCAGCATGATCGACGACGCGATTCGCATCGACATCGGCCAGCGCCTCCAACGTAAGTTCGTGACGCTTGGCTTCAAGTGCCACCCAGGAAGTCAGCGCTTGTTTAACGATCCAGCCTTTGGGACGATCGAGGCGCTCTGCGAATTGATCGATCTGTTCGGCAAGCGCTACAGGAATATGGGCAGTGACGACACGGGTATTCATAATCAATCCTTTTCAATCATTATCCATCGATATAAATCATATCGATTTATATTGTATAGAAGTTTTTCATTTAGATTATATCAATTGTTATGAATGATAACGTCCTTTATCATTCATTCTGTAACAAAAAGGAACGCTTGTGCAACAGGCGTTCCC
>JBDTHR010000033.1:0-2542 GCA_039936855.1 Nitrosospira sp.
GTAAACATCTGGGCAAAACCGAAGTCCGTCCTGGCAGAGTCAAAATTGGGCAATTGAGTCTGGTCACGGAACGGCACATACACATAATATAGGCGTGGTTCAATGGTCTGAGTGAATCGCTCGCCACGCAACTCGATTTCGCGGTCAAATGCAATACCGCTATCCAAGCTGATAACGGGGAGAGTACGGGTCGGATTCTCGTTCGGCGCGCTCGCATCCAGATAATACCGGGTATGGTGTACCCCGACCTTTGGGGTGATGTAACCATACGAGTTGCGAAGGGGGTAACTGATGCTGGGAAAGAGCGTGAGGCGAGTGCCGTTTATCAGGGTAGGATGCGAAAAATTCGTCCAGCTTCCGATCAAATTCACGTCCGCTCCGAGAATATCCGGTTTATTTGCGGCCACCGTAAACTGTGGCAAACGCTTGTAAGGCGGAGTAATGGGCGCGCGCGGATCCTGGATAGTCTGAAAACTCTGTACGAGTGTACTGACATTAAGCGTGCCGTCATCTCCCAGTGCCCGATTGTAAGACACGACGCCCTGCTGCAGCAGGTTTGTCCTGGAAGTAAGATTCAGATTATTGCCGAGATCACGAAAGTAGAAGGGGTCGGAAACTTTGTTATAGTCGACGCGGGTTGACACGCCATAGCCCAGATAGCGGTTATCGGAGAACGATGTGCGCCAGCGAGTGTGTCCGGTAACCAGATCATTCGGCAATATATCGCCCAGCAGGGTGCCGCTTGATCTTTCGCCCATGTAGCGGAATTCATTGTTGAACGAGACACCGCGCCGCGACATGAGGCGTGCCGAAAGGGTCGCATCATAATTGGGTGCGATGTTCCAGTAGAAGGGCACGGTAACATCAACACCCGTTCTGGCGTTGTAGCCGTACAGGGGAGCAAGTAATCCGGATTTACGTTGTCCGCTATACGAGAAATTCATCCAGGGCGTATACAATATGGGTACGTCCAGGAACGTGAGCTTAACCATTTTGGCAGTGCCTTTCTTCGTTTCATTATTGAGCTTCAGGTCGGTCACCTGAAGGAACCAATCATTATCCCCGGCCGGACAAGTGGTATAAGTTGCTTTTTGAAGCCGATATTGATTCTCGCCCTCAAATAGCAGCATTTCAGCGTAACCCCGGCTGCTCGCGTCCTTCAAGCGATAATTGGGCTGTCTCAGTTGCCCGGTTTTGCTTACCATGTTGAACTTGAGCTCGGAGCCCTCCAGTACGTCGCCATGTTGTTCGACGCGCACGTTGCCTTCGGCCTCTGCCTCATCGGTGTCCTGATGATATTTCATTCGCTCAGCGGAGATGAACTGATCGCCATTAGAAAGCTCGGCTCTGCCAATGGCTTCTACTTCCTTGCCTGAATGTCCCTGCAAACGGTCGGCTGCGATAAATACCTTTTTGTTTTTCTTGGGGTCTGTCTCCACGTCGGATGCTGCAAGCCCGGTTTCCATCTCGGGTTCAGCCGCCCCACCAAGGCGCAGCCTTGCGTCACCCTCTTGTGCAAGGTGTCCCTGAATGTGCTGAGCTTCGGTAAAAGACGAAGCATTGTTGTCCGGCTTGGCACCAGATATGGCCGCCACGCTGGTGGAACCAGGCGGGGTGCTACTGCGCAGCCTGACTTCATCTTCTTCCACCATATGACCTTGTGCACGCTCAACACTGGCGCGGGCAGTCCCATTTTCACCCATTTCCGTTTCGATGGACGAGTGGCCAGAAGCGGACTCATTTTCTTCTGCCGGTGATCGTGTATAGTTCTGCTTCGGCCCGGATTGAGCATTTTTCGGGGCGCTACCGGATTGTTCGACCGAGCGCAGACGATCACGCCTCAGTTCGGCCTCACCCCTGGCTTCAGCTTCATACTCATGGCGGCCCTGTATGCGTTCTGTGTCGATAAGCACAGGCTTGTCGTCATTGACTGTCCGGGCGGGAGACGTTGCGTTTGCGGAGGCGGGCGAAGGCGTATCTGCGCGCGCATCATATGCGAGGCAAAATAAAAGAACCGACCAGCAAATGGGACGGGAAAAACGCGATTTCATTTATGGATATTCAGCCTGAAAAGGACATCCTCTTGATACGGATGAATTTCCGTTTTCAGATTTATAAGTCTCGTATCACAGACATCGAAGCGTGAGAGCACGTAGCGTTTTTGAACCAGCCTTGTGTAAATAGAAGGGCGCCTTGCGTTGAGCCTGCTGCCCACGGGATTTGATGATGAGTTAATGGAGAACAAAGCTATAAGTGTAACAAAAAACAGAAGATAAGCTATGTCGGCTAAGAGTGACAATGCTCAAGCCCCGAGTCATCGGCTGGTAACGGAACCGCGAAACGCCGCGCCATCGTACTTCGGGCATGCGCTCCAGGCTTTGTTAGCGCATGTGTCTGCATGACGATATTTGCAGCATTGATTCGCTTGCCAGTTTATTTACTGTGCGGACTATCCATCCCGTTTGTTTTTTCATGCGGAGTTTTCGAATGCGCTGCAATTTTACGCTGCAAAGCACGGGTTGGCGCGTGCTCATTTTCATAT
>JBDTHR010000034.1:0-10250 GCA_039936855.1 Nitrosospira sp.
GCTGTAGCTGCCGAGAGAGTGTACTCGCCCGTCGCAAGGTCCAGGACATGAATTTCCTTGCCCCTCTTCTGGTATATGCCGCGCCTGGTTTTCTGCCCGAGCGCACCTTTATCTATCAGGGTTTGCAACCAGTCGGGCGCGGCATAATAGCGGTGCCATGGATCTTCCGGCAGCGTGTCGCGCATGGTGGCGATCACGTGTGCAAGGACATCGAGCCCCACCACATCCGCGGTGCGGAAAGTCGCGCTCTTGGGACGACCAATGAGCGTGCCGGTCAAAGCATCCACAACATCGAACGTGAGGCCGAATTCTTTTGCATGGTGCATGGTGGCGAGTATCGAAAACACGCCTACCCGGTTGGCAATAAAATTCGGTGTGTCCTTTGCACGAATAACGCCTTTACCCAGGCAAGTGACCAGGAACGTTTCCAGATCATCGAGCATCGCGGCGTCGCTCTCATTGCAGGCGATCAGCTCAGCGAGGTGCATGTAGCGGGGAGGGTTGAAAAAATGGATGCCGCAGAACCGGTGGCGCAAATTCTCTGGAAACGACTTTGCCAGCTCATTGATGGAGAGCCCCGATGTGTTGCTGGCAAAAATGGTGTGATCGCCCAGATGTGGCCCGATCTTTTTATACAACTCGGCTTTCCAGTCCATGCGCTCGGCAATGGCTTCGATCACGATATCGCAATCCCTGAGCAACTCAAGGTTCTGGTCGTAGTTGGCCGGTTGAATGAAGGCGGCCTTGGTCGCAACAGCCAGTGGGGCGGGTTCCTGTTTTTTTAAATTCTCCACCGCTTTGATCACGTTGGCATTGGGGCCTCCCTGCTCGGCGGGCAGTTCAAATAGTAGCGTTTCGATGTTGGCATTGACCAGATGCGCTGCGATCTGCGCTCCCATTACGCCGGCGCCAAGGACAGCGGCTTTGCGCACCATGAATTTACGAGTATTCAATGTCGCCTCCAGTTCGATCCGTTTTGTTCATCAGCAAAAAGCCCGCTTCGTGAGCGTGCGGCATTCTTGTCCGCTAACCCTTTATCACTACGTTAAAGTATCGTATTTTCAGTCGGGCGAGAACATTTTCTTGAATATCATGAGCCTGTTTTCCAGAAATCCAGGTCGGCAAACAGGCTCCGGGAATCCCGGGTTCTTGAACGCGCGTTATTCCTGCGGAACGACGCGCGGTCTGCGATTCTCGTCCACCGCGACATAAGTTAGAACGGCATCGGTCACCCTGCAGCATATTTCATCAATTCCGTACCGCAGTCCCCGCTGTGCATAGACGGCAACATCGACTGTTATGGAAGTTCGGCCTACCTTGACGATCTCGGCATAAAAACTCACGATATCTCCGACAAATACCGGCTGTTTGAAGACGAAAGAATTCACTGCTACCGTAGCCACTCGCCCGCGAGCACGGCGAATCGCCGGCAGGCTCCCCGCAATGTCCACCTGCGCCATGATCCAGCCGCCAAATACATCCCCGGCATAGTTAGTGTCCGTTGGCATCGGCACCAGTCGCAATATCGGATCGACTCCCACGGGCAGCGATGTATGAGTTTCCGCGCTTGTATTCATTTTTCATCCCTGGGTTAAACCATCGGCTTTGGCCGGTCAGTGAAGCGGAGCAGGATTATTTGCCCGGCATCATTTTCAATTTACTCTGCCGGGTGGTCGCACCCTAGGCGACTTGCGGACATGCTGTCTATCGATCCCTAATGTCCGGCGTATAACCTGCTCACGTCGGCCTGGTGACGATTCAACACCTGCGGACGACGCAGCTTCAAAGTGGGCGTCAGCATACCATTCTCGACAGTCCATGGCTCCTGCGCCAGCGCCACGCGATATATTTTGGCATAACCCGGAAACTCTTTGATTTGACGGGTGATTCGTTCCACGAGGATTGCCTCGAGTTTCTGGTCTTGCCACAACCGGCGCAAATCGCTACCAAGATTATACTGCGCTGAAATGCTTTCCCAGTTGCGAGCGTTCAGAACCACCAGCGCGCTTAAATAAGGACGCCCTTCTCCAATAAGCATTACCTGCTCGAACAACGAGTCATGCAGAATCGCCGTTTCCATGGGCGCCGGCGGAATTTTTTGGCCGGTGGACATTACGATGATTTCTTTCAGGCGACCGGTAATAGTCACCCAGCCTTGATCACCAATGCGTGCGATATCGCCCGAATTAAGCCACCCATCAGGCGACATTATCGCCTCGGTGGCCGCCGGATTGTTCCAGTAACCCAGCATGACGTTGGGGCCGCGAATCAGCAAAGCATCGTCCGCACCGAGTTTGACCTCTACGCCGGGGATGGGACGTCCTACGCTCGACGGAAGGTTGTTATCAATGGTGTTGCAGCATACGACCGGACTGGTCTCCGTCAAGCCGTAGCCCTGGAGGATGGGCAGGCCCAACCCGATAAATACCCTTGAAACTTCTGTCGGCAACGCGGCGCCGCCGCTCATCGCCTCGCGTAGACGTCCGCCCAGCTTGCTCATTACCTTCTTCGCCACCAGGACTTCCAGCAGTGGCCACAAGATGTGAGAAAAAAGCCGGGGACCCCGTCGCTGCTGATACTCAAAGCGGCTGTAACCAACCTCAACCGCCAGATTGAACAGTTTTCTGCTCAAAGCCGAACCTTCCGCCAGCTTGGCTTGAATGCCGGCATAGACCCGCTCATAAATTCTCGGGACGGAAACAAGAATAGTGGGCCGAATGATCAGGAGATCCTCTGGCAACTGGTGAACCGAGCGGGCATATGCCACCGTTGCCCCGCGCATCATCGGCGCGTAATAGCCAACAGTACGCTCAAATGTATGCGACAGCGGCAGGAATGAAAGTAACAGATCATCCTGCATGATGGGCACCACTTGCAGGCAGCTATGGGCATTCGTAAGTATATTGTAATGGCTCAGCATCACCCCCTTGGACCGGCCGGATGTGCCGGAGGTGTAGATGATGGTGGCGAGTTGATGCTGATCGCGGCTTGCATTTTCCACTTCTTCGACTTTCCCCTGCCGCTCGTCCAACGGCCAGTCCGGCAACCAGTCATGCAGGGCAAGCACGAGGCTATCATCCTTTTCTCCAGGACTTCCCTGGACCGTAATGACGCGCAGCAGGTGAGGAATCTGAGCTTGTACTTCATGAAACGCTTCCCATTGCGCCCGTTCTTCGAGCAATAGTATTTTCACGCCCGCATCGCGCAAGATGTAGGCAGCATTCTCGGGACGGTCGGCTGTATAAAGTGGTACGACGACGAGCCCCAGTCTTAATGCGGCTTGTTCGAATATCACCCATTCCGGACAGTTCCGCAACATCAAGGCGACGCGGTCGCCGGGCAAGAGTTTTTCTCGTGTGAGCGCAGATTGCCAGTGTGTAATGCGCTCATCCATCTGTTTCCAGGTGAGGTCGCGCCACTTACCGCTGGAGCGGTCGTAATCCCGGTAGGCCACCGCCTCGGGCGACCGATGCGCCCGCTCGCGGAACAACCCGTCAAGCGTTCGGGCGGCTTCCACCGCGATAACGTCCGTAAGATTACGCTGCCTGGTTTGCATCATTGGCTTCCACCGATGTATTTTCGTTGGGCCTCATAGGGTTAACGGGTTATTACCGCATCATGCACCGGTTGGACCGGCACAGTTTCCGATGTTCCGCCTGATGCACTACCAAAATCCGCAGGGAAATCATCCACCATGATCACGCGGCGGCGCATTGCTTTCATTTTTCCCATCAGCTCCAGTTCGGCCGTCGTGATAACCCTTTGCTTGAGCGCTTCCGCGATTTTTTCATCGCCCTTGGGCGGGATCCGGCCTGCCTTGACGGCGGCGCGTAATTTTGTTTCCACCGCCTCACATACGACCGCGCACTGAAGCGTGTGTTCCAGCATGCCGAGCGGCTCATCGGCGGAGGTAGGCAAATATATACCTGCGGTCAGGCGGTCTCTCGCTTCTCCTGGTGACAGCATCAGCGTGGCGATTTGATGCCCTAGCTCATCCGACGGCGGCGAGAATGGCTTGCCCAGCGGAAACACCACAAAACGCAGGAGGTGCGCCGTGAGCATGCGGCCGGGAAAATTATCCAGCACGCCGTCGAATGCTTCCTGCATGCGATAAAGCGCATCCTGAACAGACCAGTGTACCAGCGGCAAATCAGCCGCAGGCCTGCCATCATCCTTGAAGCGTTTGAGTACCGTCGAGCATAGATAAAGCATGCTGAGAATATCGCCAAGCCGCGCAGAGATTCTTTCCTTGCGCTTCAGCGCTCCACCCAGACCCAGAAGGGAGATATCGGCGAGAAAAGCGAAAGCGGCGGAGAAGCGCGTCAGTTGACTGTAATAACGCTGCATTTCGGTGCCTACGCTACCCGGGGCACTGGCGAGAGATGCACCGGTGAGTCCATGCAGCAAGGAACGCAAACCGTTCCCGACTGTAAAGACAATGTGTCCCCACAATGCCTTGTCGAATTGCACGGAAGAACGCACCGTATCGCCATCACTGGCTGCGCGAATTTCGTCCAGCAGGTAGGGGTGGCAGCGTATCGCACCCTGACCGAAAATGATCATGCTACGGGTAAGGATATTGGCTCCCTCTACCGTAATGCTGACGGGGATATGCTGATAGTTGCGTCCCAGATAATTGCTGGGTCCCAGGCATATGCCTTTGCCGCCATGCACATCCATCGCGTCGTTAATCGCCTGGCGCCCGCGTTCGGTGAGATGATATTTGACAATCGCCGAGATGACCGAGGGCTTTTCGCCCAAATCGACTGCCCCCGCCGTCATCATCCGGGCCGCATCCATCATGTATGTATTGCCGCCGATGCGTGACAGCGCTTCTTCAACGCCTTCAAAGCGTCCAATCGGCGTCTTGAATTGCACCCGCACCCTGCCGTAAGCTCCGCTGGTGCGCGTGGCCAGTTTGGCCGCGCCGGTGCTGGTCGCGGGCAGGGAGATCGAACGCCCCACCGCAAGGCAGTTCATCAGCATGCGCCAACCGCTACCCACTCCTTCGCGTCCGCCGATTACCCATTCCATCGGGATGAAGACGTCTTTTCCCGAATTGGGGCCGTTCTGAAAAGCCGCATCCAGCGGAAAATGGCGCCGGCCGATGTTGACCCCCGGCGTATTGGTGGGGATCAGTGCCAGCGTAATCCCGAGGTCTTTCTGGTCGCCTAATAACCCGTCCGGGTCCTGCAGTTTGAATGCAAGCCCGAGGAGCGTCGCAACCGGACCCAGCGTGATGTAGCGCTTTTCCCAAGTGATCCTCATGCCGAGCACGCTTTCGTCGCCGTTGAATTCGCCATGGCAGACAATGCCTAAATCCGGGATCGCACCTGCATCCGACCCGGCATCAGGCCCGGTGAGCGCAAAGCATGGCACTTCCAGCCCTTTTGCCAAGCGAGGCAGATAATGGTTCCTTTGCGCGTCCGTGCCATACTGCAGCAGAAGCTCGGATGGCCCCAGCGAATTAGGCACCATTACCGAAACCGCTGCTGTGCCGCTCCGCGAGCTGATCTTCATGACCACTTCAGAGTGCGCCAGCGCGGAAAAACCAAGGCCACCATATTCCTTTGGAATAATCATGCCGAAAAAGCGGTTGTCCTTGATAAATTGCCAGACGTGTGGTGGCAGATCATACAGCTCGTGCGTAATATGCCATTCGTCCAGCATGGCGCACAACTGTTCGACCGGACCGGCAAGAAAGGCTTTTTCCTCTGCGCTGAGCTTCGGCTTGGGATAAGCCAGCAATTTGTTCCAGTTTGGCTTGCCGCTGAACAGCTCGCCATCCCACCACACGGTGCCGGCATCCAGCGCTTCCTGTTCGGTTTGGGAGACCTTCGGCAGGATTTTTCGAAAAACCTTAAGCAGCCGATTCGAAATAAGAGCGCGGCGAACGCGTGGGACGAAAAAAATAACGCCAATAAGCAGAACCAGCGTCGTAAGCAGGGCAGCGCTCAAGATAATTTTCCTGCGTAGGTCTGCACTAGCTGTACCAGAGTGTTTTTATGGGTGCCGGATGTGAGATCAATCGGCTGCAACCGCAGCCTCGCTTCCACCGCTTCGCAAGCTCATCTTATTATCCACCTTCTTGATGCCGTCCACCATCCAGGTGAGCATATTGACACGATCCATCTGCGTCTGGTTATCCGCGATACCGCTCAGCATGACCTCGCCATTATGTGCCTCTACCCTGACATCCAGATGCCTGATATCGGGGTCGGCCAATAGCGCCGCCTTTATTGTGCTGTTGAGAGTGCTGTCGTCCACCGTTTCCGCGGTTGGAGGCGCCACCCAGGACTCATGCACCCTTTCCTCCGATTTTCCGCATCCCGCGGTGGACAAGGCGCCGATGAGGATCAATGCCCAGATAACCAGTGTATGTCTATCGTTCATTTTGTTTTCCTTATCAGAATGCATCCAAAAAAATTAATAAGAGAGGTTACGAACCCCATAATTATGAAACCACTGCAACTTTTAAGCCAGTATCCGCGAGGCAACCGCGCACCTGTTCCGGCAAATTTTCCGCCAGGCAATCGAATTCCCGCATCCCTTTCATGGAACGCAACCAGGTAAGCTGCCGTTTTGCCAATTGTCGCGTAGCGGCCAGCGCCATCTCGCGCATCGTCGCCGCATCAATTTCCTTTTCCAGATACATCCATGCTTGCCGATAGCCAACGCAGCGCATCGAAGGGCTTGCATCGTTCAGACAGAATTTATCACGAATTGCTTGAACTTCATCGATTAATCCCAGCTTGAGCATCGCTTCGAAACGTTGCGCAATGCGCTGATGCAACACTCCCCGGTCGCCGGGAATCAGGGCAATCTTGATCGCGCGATAGGGAAGGCAGGCTTTTCTGGGCTGCTTCAGAATTTCCGACATGGGTTTACCGGCCAAATAGCACACTTCCAGCGCGCGCTGTATACGCTGGCTGTCTGTAGGTTTGATCCGCGCCGCACTGGCCGGGTCAAGCTGTAACAGTTCATTGTGCATTTCGTGCCAACCGTTCCGTTCCGCTCTGGCTTCGATCCGAAGACGCAGGCTGCGATTAGCGGAAGGGAGCGCGGAAAGACCTTCCAGCAGCATTCTGAAATAAAGCATCGTGCCGCCCGCCAGCAATGGAATATTGCCTCGTTCGGTAATTTCGCGCATTGCGGCAAGCGCGTCATTGACAAATTGAGCGACGGAATAACACTCATCCGGCTCGATCAGGTCGATGAGGTGGTGTGGCATGGCTGCCATGGATTTGGCGTCGGGTTTAGCGGTGCCGATATTCATGTGCCGGAAGACCTGGGCCGAGTCCACGCTGACGATCTCCACCGGGAAGTGCCGTGCGATTTCCAGCGAAATACCGCTTTTGCCGCTTGCGGTTGGCCCCATCAGAAAAATCACGGGGGGAAAGGTGGCGACTTCAGACCTTTCAAGTTTTATGCTTTGTTCAGTCACGTTCTGTCACGGGTAAACGAGGCGAGAATCGCTCATATTCTTGATCGCGCCGCGACCACAGGCCACTTTGTGCCTTTTTTGTAAATTTCCGGATTCAAGGAGAGGTGGGTGATGCACTAAAAACAATTAAACGCCATATTCGATTGAATGGCAAGGGTGCATTTTTTCGGTTAGAATTCCATTTTTTCCACACGCCACGCCTTTCGCGCGACCTCTTTTTCGCGCCCGCCGGTTTGTCGACACCTGATACTATTCCATGATTCTTGTCCTGAGCCCGAATACCCGGCCTGATACGCCCGAATTCAAACAGTTGCTGGGGCATCTTGCCAATCTGCCCGGCATTTCCACGCGTGTGCACACTGAAGTGGGGATCGAGCAGGCGCTTACCGAAGTTTATCTGATCGGAAACACCAAGGCCCTGCTGATCGAGGACATGCAGAATCTGCCTTGTGTCGAGCAGGTCGTCCGGATTTCGGAGGAGTATCGCGTTCTCGGCCGGCACAAGGATGACCACAGGTCTACCCATTTCGACTATAACGGCGTGCGCTTCGGGCAGGATACGCTGAACGTTTTCGCGGGACTATGCGCCGTGGATTCGCTGGAGCATGTCGAGCTGATGATCCGGGCGTTACGGGATAATGGCCAGGTATGCACGCGTATGGGCGCTTATAAGCCGCGCACCAGCCCCTATTCGTTCCAGGGCCATGGCAAGGCGTGTTTGCCTTATGTCTTCGAACTGGCGGGGAAATATGGCATCAAAGTGATCGCCATGGAGATTACTCATGAATCTCACGTAGAAGAGATTTGCGAGGCCCTTTACCGGACGGGCAACTCAACCGGCGTCATGTTGCAGATAGGGACGCGCAACACCCAGAATTTTGAATTGCTGAAAATCGTCGGACGTCAGCAGGAATTTCCGGTATTGCTCAAACGCGGCTTTGGCATTACGCTGGATGAATCATTGAATGCTGCGGAATATCTGGCTTCCGAGGGTAATCGCAAAGTCGTCTTTGGCTTGCGGGGCATGAAAACCAATATGGCGGATCCGCATCGTAACTTCGTGGATTTTGCGCATGTACCGGTAGTCAAACGCCTCACGCGTATGCCGGTCTGCATCGACCCCTCGCATTCCGTCGGACTGCGCGCGTCTTCGCCCGATGGCATACTTGATATTATGCACGTGACAGCACAGGGAGTGATCGCAGGTGCCAATATGGTGTTGGTAGATTTTCATCCCGTACCGGGGAAAGCACTGGTGGATGGGCCGCAGGCAATGTTGATCAGGGAGTTGCCCTTTTTTCTGGAAGATGTACAGATAGCGCGTGAAGCGTACGAACAACGCGTGGCCCTGGCTGGACGTTATCAGGAGGGCGAATAGCCTCCCCTCGTCTTCTTTTCAGGGAATTGTTTAAAAATCCCGGGTGGTGAGCACTTGTTTCGGAAGCTGCTCGCTTTTACTTCTCCATGTCCCCTAAACCCCGTAAACAAATACGGCACCGCGTTTTAATACTGCTGCTTGTGTTTCCGGGGTGGATGCAGGCTTCCATTGGTATCGCCGACGTTGTAGAGACTGCGGAGAAAACCTCGTCTTTTTCTGCGTCCCCCGTTTTTCCCATCAGTATGGTCGACGATCGGGGACACGATATCCGTCTGGTTCACTTTGCCAACCATATCGTCTCACTTTCACCGAATATCACTGAACTGGTGTTTTCGGCCGGGGCCGGCGACAAACTCGTGGGTGTGAGTCGATACAGCGATTTTCCCGATGCAGCCAGGTCTGTTCCTGACGTGGGCGATTCTTCCAGTCTTGATCTGGAGAGAATCATTGCACTCAAGCCAGATCTCGTGATCGCATGGCGTAGCGGTAATCGGCGATCGGATATCGAGAAGCTGGAGAAATTAGGCCTGACCATTTTCGCCGTTGAGGCAACCCGACTGGAGGACATTCCACGGTTGTTGCGGACGATCGGCAAGCTGGCGGGAACGGCAGCGCAGGCGGGACCCGCGGCAAGCGCTTATGAAGAGGAATTGCAGCAAATAAAGTGTAATTATGGCAAGCGGCGTAAAATTACCGTATTTCCGTTAATCTGGCATCAACCGCTGATCACGGTGAGTGGTAAACATGTCATCAGCGATATCATCAGCGTTTGCGGCGGCATCAATATTTTCGAGTCCGCGTCTTCTATAACGCCTGTGATATCTGCGGAAAATCTGCTGGAAGCCGACCCCCATGTCATCATCAGCAGTGTATCGCTGGGGCCGGCTGAAACGGGGGTGGAGACGCTGTTTCGTCGATTCCCGCATATCCGGGCTGTCCGGGACAATCATTTGTTTTTCGTGCACCCGGACCTCTTGCATCGTCAGACGACCCGTATATTGCAGGCTGCGAGAACCGTGTGTGCCCAGTTGGAGAGTGTCCGGTCAAGCCAGGAAAAAGACGCTGCGGCGAAATAATGACCGGTCAATGATGAGCGCAGGTTTTCAAACGCTTAATACGAAAACGGAACCGGATTTTATTGGCAGAAAGTTATCTTGAGGAATTATATGAATGCTCTAGAATAACGATCCGGCTTTTTGCATTGGGTTACCGATTTTCCTACCTGCGCATGCGTCCGCGTATGCGCCATGAATGAATGCTGTACAACAAACGATACCGCCGACAGCAACGGGTTGATGGAGTCGTTTTTATGGAGAATGAACAATGATCAAGGTATTACTTGCTAACCCCCGCGGCTTCTGCGCTGGCGTCGATCGCGCGATCGAAATCGTCGAACGTGCGTTGACAATGCATGGTGCGCCCATTTAC
>JBDTHR010000035.1:0-8725 GCA_039936855.1 Nitrosospira sp.
CTGCCGTTTCCTGCATTCAACGTCAACGATTCGGTGACCAAGTCCAAGTTCGATAATCTCTACGGTTGCCGCGAGTCGCTGGTGGATGGTATCAAACGCGCTACCGACGTCATGATTGCCGGTAAAATTGCGCTGGTATGTGGATATGGCGACGTGGGCAAGGGATGCGCCCAATCCTTGCGGGGTCTGGGTGCGACCGTCTGGATAACCGAGATAGATCCGATATGCGCGCTGCAAGCTGCAATGGAGGGTTATCGGGTCGTGTCCATGGACGAAGTTTGCGATCAGGCTGACATTTTTGTCACCGCAACCGGCAATCTGCGCGTTATTACCCACGACCATATGTTGAGAATGAAAGACCAGGCTATCGTCTGCAATATCGGCCATTTCGATTCCGAAATCGATATTGCATCGGTCGAGAAATACCAGTGGGAAAATATAAAACCACAGGTGGATCACGTCATCTTTCCCACCGGTCGCCGCATCATCGTGCTGGCGAAGGGGCGGCTCGTGAACCTCGGATGTGCCACCGGTCATCCTTCGTTTGTCATGTCCAGTTCGTTTACCAATCAGGTGCTGGCACAAATGGAGTTGTGGCAAAACGGTGACAGTTACGAGAAAAACGTCTATGTGCTGCCGAAGTACCTGGACGAAAAAGTGGCGCGATTGCACATCAAGAAGTTGGGCGTCAAACTCACCGAATTGACCGACGAGCAGGCCAGCTACCTGAACCTGGACAAAAACGGACCCTACAAACCTGCAATGTATCGGTATTGAGTTTCGGCTTTCAAGCGGCGGGGAGGAGATAAAGCGAACCGTTAAATCTTTATCTCCTTCGCCGGTGGTTTGGCACAAATACTTCAAACAAAAATGTCACAACCGGTAGGAGTATCGATACCGGCCAAGGGCGCCCGAAGATCCTGTTTATATCCTCAGTGAGCTTGCAGACGACAGGTTATTATGTATCCGTTGTCGTTGCGCCCGTTTTCTGAACTATCCCATGATCGAGATGCGCAGATAGCGACAGGTTTGCATATCAATGCGTCACACTACTCTGTGAATCCTCCAGACGAGTAAAAATGGAATCACAAAAGAAATTTACACCCACCTTCAGTTTCGAATTTTTTCCACCCCAAACGGCTGAGGGAGTCGAGAAGTTGCGTGCGACGCGCAGGCAACTGGCGCAACTTAACCCGAAGTTCTTTTCCGTAACTTTTGGTGCGGGGGGATCTACCCGCGACCGTACCCTTGAGACGGTTCTGGAGATTCAGGCGGAGGGTTATGTAGCGGCACCCCATCTTTCCTGCATTGGCGCGACCAGCGAAAATATCCGTGACATGTTGCAAAAATACCGTGCCTGCGGTATTCGCCATGTGGTCGCTCTGCGAGGTGACCTCCCCTCGGGAATGGCGCAAGGAGGAGAATTTCGTTATGCAAATGAGCTGGTGGCATTTATACGTAATGAATTTGATGACGCATTCCACATTGATGTCGCGTCTTATCCGGAATATCACCCGCAATCCCGCTCCGCGCAGGAGGATTTGCTGAACTTCAAACGCAAGGTTGAGGCTGGGGCAGATTCCGTTATCACCCAGTATTTTTATAATGCGGACGCTTACTTCAATTTCATTGATGCGTGCGAGACAATGGGTATCAATATCCCTATTGTTCCCGGCATCATGCCGATCAACAAGTTTTCACAACTGGCGAGATTTTCGGATGCTTGTGGCGCAGAAATACCTCGCTGGATCAGAAAAAAACTGGAAGGCTACGGCGATGACAGCGCATCGATACGCGCATTCGGGCTCGATATCGTGACCGACTTATGTGACCGGTTGCTGGATGCCGGCGCGCCGGGATTGCACTTTTATACGTTGAACTCGGCGGGAGCGGCGACTACCATCTGGCAGCGGTTGGGGTTGTAATTCGGTTTTTACCCTGTTTCAGATCAGCCTTCTTTGATCAACGAGTGGAGCGCATTGCGCTACAAGAAAATACCCTTTTATGGATGCTGTTACCTGGTCGAGTAACGCTTGCGGGATAAGTGGAGCACAGCGCAATTCATAATTAAAAATCTATGGGTTGTGCTGTGCTCCACTTATCCTGTCGCGGATGGACAGTATTAAGTTCAAACGTTGAATCAAGCCGCCTTGGCGGCGTTTTTACTTTCCAGAGGTAATGGGTTGGCCGCATAAGCATAATGTGCGGCTGATTCCGCCGCGCCATGTTCAATTTTCTTGCCCATATCGGATAACACCGTTTCCAGTGCACCCAGGCTCAGCATGACATTTTCCATTCTGCTGGAATAACCCATCAGGCCGAAGCGCCAAATCTTGCCAGCGAAGTCGCCAAGGCCGGCACCAATTTCGAGACTATAGTCGGCGAGCAGCCTGCGACGCACCTCTTTCTCATCAATTCCGTCCGGCACACGCACGGAATTAAGCTGCGGCAGGCGCGATTTTTCCTCCACAAGATATTCCATGCCCAGTGTTGCAAATCCCGCCTTGAGTGCTTTGTGGTTACGGTGATGGCGCGTCCAGGAATGTTCCAGCCCTTCCTCGTGCAGCATTACCAGTGATTCGTGCAGCGCATAAAGCGCGTTTGTTGGGGCGGTATGGTGATAAGTGCGGGCGCTCCCCCAGTACCCGAGAAGCAAATTCAAATCCATAAACCAGCTTTGAACTTTTTCCTTGCGATTCTTGACCAGTTCCACCACGCGTTCGGAAAAACTGACCGGCGACAAACCCGGTGGGCATGAAAGGCATTTCTGGCTGCCGGAATAAATTGCGTCGATTTTCCATTCGTCGACCTTGAGCGGTGAACCGCCCAGGGAGGTGACGGTATCTACGATGGTCAGGCAATTGTGGCGATGCGCGATTTCGCAAAGAGTTTTCGCGTCTGACAGCGCGCCGGTGGAAGTCTCGGCGTGAACAAACGCGACAATTTTCGCGTCAGGGTTCTGCTTCAATGTGTCTTCCAGTTTTTGCGGATCAACCGGCGCCCCCCATTTATCTTCAACCACCACTGCCGTACCGCCGCAGCGTTGCACGTTCTCGATCATGCGTCCGCCAAATACACCGTTGCGGCATACAATTACTTTATCGCCTGGGCTGACCATGTTCACAAAGCACATCTCCATCCCGACCGAACCTGGACCCGAAACCGGAAAAGTCAACAGATTTTCGGTTTGAAAGGCGTAACGCAGCAGACTTTTAAGTTCTTCCATCATGTCCGTGAACACGGGATCAAGATGCCCCAGGGTCGGACGGGCCATGGCGGAAAGTACGCGCGGATGGGTATCGGATGGCCCAGGGCCCATCAGAGTGCGTTGCGGTGGATAAAATGTACTGATCTTTTTGGTTGGGCCGAAGTGTATTGTCATAGATGATCCTGAGTTGGGGTGGGCGGAATTATTAAGGAGAAAGACCGATTTTATCAAGAGAGCAGGGATTTGGCTATGAGGTACGCGTGGATGTGCACTTGTTTTCGTTATTGGCGAATACCGGTTGAAAGCGTTTGGTACGTCTCTGCCCAAATATGGTATATCGATAAGCTACCGTACTAGCAGTATCGGCCTAATGGAAAGGCTACGAGCGATCTTGTCCGCTATCTGCCTGGCCACCTCCTGATCGGGATAAGGACCCGCATGCACCTTGAACAAGCCATCTTGCGGGATGATTCCCAGCGCATCGATTGAGGGAAGCTCGCTGCGCAGGCGTGCGAGAAAATTATCGGCATTATCATAGGCGCTGAACGCGCCCAGTTGCAGATAGATTCCCCTTCCATCCGCAGTGGCGGAAGCAGGGGTGCTGCTGGACACGGGTGCGTCTGATACCCTGGGTGAGTATGCAACTTCGAACAAGCCCGGTCCAATCGCTTCCTCCTTTCGCCCTGCAGCAAGTCTATCTGCGTTTTCGCCGGAAACGGCCGATGCCGGAGCAGATACGGGGGAACCTGAAGTAGCAGAGGTGCGGGCTGTATTCGGGGCAAAAGCAGGCGCTGACACGACCCAGGTGGCGGGCCCGGAAGTCGGCAGGATGGCTTCCACTTCGACCCAGGCGCTGCCGCCGCCCAGTACATCGAGTTTGTAGGCAGCGGTGTAGGAAAGATCGATGAGGCGGTCGGAAAGGAAGGGGCCGCGATCGTTAACCCTTACTACTATGGATTTTCCGTTCGTGATGTTGGTGACGCGAACATAGCTGGGCAATGGCAATGTGGTGTGTGCTGCCGTCATGCCATACATATCGTAGACTTCACCGGAAGCGGTTCTTTGCCCATGGTACCGCCGACCGTACCACGAAGCGATTCCACGCTCCCTATAGGATTCCAGAACAGTCATCGGAGTGTAGGATTTTCCGAGTGCGACATAAGGACGCATGTTGGCCTGACGCAGGGGTTCGTCCCGGGGAACGGCATCGGGAATGGACGCGAGATTGGCTGGTGGATTATCGCCGGGGCCATCGTCCAGATAATAACCCCCCCCTTTTTTCGAACCGATACCGAATAACGTCGATATGCCAGTCTTGCCTTTCTTGTCCTGTTTCAGGATAGTGCCGCAACCGCCAACGAAAGCAAGAATAAAGACTGCGATAATCCAGGTTGCCCATTGTCGAGGAGGGGGCAATAAACTCAACGAGGATTCTGAGCTCGAATCAATATTCCTCATGTTTTCACCAACCTGGGATGTGTCTGTATGCTCATCAAAATACCAAATCCCAGCAGCATTGTCACCATTGAGGTGCCACCGTAGCTGATCAAAGGCAAGGGTACGCCTACCACGGGCAGAATACCGATGACCATGCCTATGTTAACAAAAATATAAGTGAAAAATGTCAGCGTTATCGAACCGGCGATAAGGCGCGTAAACTGGGTCGAGGCATTGGCAGCGATAACCATGCCACGGGCGATAACCACCAGGTACAACAGCAACAGCAAAGAGTTGCCGACAAGCCCGAATTCTTCGGAAAAAACTGCAAAGATGAAATCGGTACTTCTCTCGGGAAGGAAATCGAGATGGGTCTGGGTACCATGCTGCCAGCCCTTGCCAAGAATGCCTCCAGAGCCAATGGCAATGGTGGACTGAATGGTGTGATAGCCTGCGCCCAGCGCATCCTGTGTCGGATCAAGCAAGGTCATGACGCGCCTTCGCTGATAATCATGCATCGTCGACCATAGTATCGGCAGGCTTCCTGCTCCGGCGACGAACAAAACGCCCATGATGCGCCATGACAATCCTGTAAGGAAAAGTACGTAGAAACCGCTCGATGCGATGAGCAGTGCAGTGCCCAAGTCCGGTTGGCGCACAATCATCAGTACGGGAAGTATCAGGAGCAGCGTCGCAACGGCATAATCCCTCAGCCGCAAGGTGGCTTCATGTTTATCGAAATACCACGCCATCATCAGCGGCACGGCTATCTTCATCAACTCGGACGGCTGAATACGGGTAAAACCGATGTTCAGCCAGCGCCGAGCCCCATTGTTTATCTCGCCGAACAACGCCACGCCAAGCAGAAGGAGAATGCCGGCCACATATATCGGCAGGGCAATGCGCATGATATGCTGCAATGGAATATTGGCGACCAGCCACATTATACCCAGCGCGACCAGCATGTTGATTGCCTGATTGGTGACACGGCCGAGGTTGGCGTCGGTCGCGCTATACAGCGTGAACAAGCCGGTCAGCATCAGGAGCAATATGCCACTCAGCAGGAAACTGTCCACATAACGCGTAAGGTAATGCCATATGCGCATGGGTTCAATCATGCTCGTTCTCTTCTTCATTCTGCTCGGTAGTTTCGGTCGCCGCTTCTGCCGGTAATTTGCCAAGCAGGTAGTAGTCCATCACCACCCTGGCGATCGGCGCAGCAGCAGATCCGCCATGGCCGCCGTTTTCCACCAGAACTGATAGCGCTATTTTCGGATTTTCGGCGGGTGCGTAGCTAATGAACAGCGCGTGGTCTCGAAATCTTTCCTGGACCTTGCTTTCTACGTATTTCTCCCCCTGCTTCATGCCGATCACTTGTGACGTACCTGTCTTGCCCGCAAAAACATACTCGGCGTCAGCGCCGGCGAGTGCAGCGGTGCCCCCAGGCCGGGTAACATCTATGAGCGCGTCTCGCACCGCCCGTAAATTATCGGGATTGAGATTCAGCGTATATAAGGGCTCCCTGGCAATTTCCCGCACGACCTCCTTGTCGTTATTCAGGACCTGCTTCACCAGATGTGGACGAAACGCTGTGCCATTCCCCGCCAGTATCGCAGTAGCAAAAGCCAGTTGTAGCGGAGTGGTCAGATTGTAGCCTTGGCCTATGCCTACCGAAATCGTGTCGCCGGCATACCACTTCTGCTTGTGCCGCCGCATTTTCCATTCTTGTGAGGGTAACAGGCCGCTAGCTTCCCCCTCGATATCGATGCCGGTTTTCTTTCCTAGTCCAAACTGGCTGGTGAAATCGAAGATGTTGTCAATGCCGAGGTCATTGGCAAGTCCGTAGTAGTAAGTGTCACACGATACGACGAGAGATTTATGCAGGTCGACAATTCCATGGCCTCCGGCCTTCCAGTCGCGGAAACGGTGCGTGTTGCCAGGCAGGCTGAAATATCCGGAATCGTTGATTGCATGCCGTAGCGAGCGTTTTTTCAGTTCCAGGCCGGCCAGCGCCATGAATGGCTTGAACGTGGAACCCGGCGGATAAAGACCGCGCAACGCGCGGTTGTTTAAAGGCCGGTCGATGGAGTTATTCAGTAAGTCCCAGTTTTCCGAGTCGATACCATCGACAAACAGATTGGGATCGAATCCCGGTTTGCTGACGAACGCGAGTACTTCGCCGGTAGCGGGCTCAATCGCCACCAGCGCACCCCGCCGATCTCCAAAAGCTTTCTCGGCGACCTCCTGCAACCTGGCGTCGAGAGAAAGCGTCAGGTCGTTGCCGGAGATCGCCGGAGTACGAGATATAATTCTTATTACCCGGCCGGCTGCATCTGTTTCCATTTCCTCGAAACCGGTGATGCCGTGCAGTTCTTTTTCGTAACTTTGCTCGATACCGATTTTACCCATGTGGTGGGAACCTCGATAATTGGCCAAGGCGTCGTTGGCTTCCAGTCGCTCAAGATCCTTGTCATTGATTCGGCCGATATAGCCGACGACATGAGATGCGCTTTCTCCCTTGGGGTATTGGCGGAATAAACGTGCCTTGATTTCCACCCCTGGAAAGCGATAGCGGTTGGCTGCAAAACGGGCGACTTCCACATCCGATAAACGGGTACGGATGGGCAGGCTCTCAAATCTCTTGCTCTCCTCCATCAATTTTTTAAAACGCTTGCGGTCTCTCGCGGCTATTTCGACAACGGTAGCTAATTCGTTAATAAGAGCCTCAAGGTCTCCAACCTTGCTGGGCACGATTTCAAGCGTATAAGCAGAGTAGTTATGCGCCAGTACCTCACCGTTACGGTCGAAAATCAAACCCCGATTGGGCACGATAGGTGAGATGGAGATGCGATTGGCTTCCGCCAGGGTATGATAGTGCTCGCGCTGCGATACCTGGAGGTAAGAGAAACGCGCAAACAGCAAAAGGAATAGCAGCAGTACGAATCCCGCGCTGAGGGCAAGCCGCAGCTGGAAATTTTTCAGTTCACGCGGATGGTTACGAAGCTCTACTGTACGGCTCATCGGGCATCGGATTCAAACCTGGGCTTCTGTGGTATTCTAAGCAATGAAGAGAAAAACGGCCACAGCAATGTGCCGGTAACGCTCGCGAGAAAGAAATTCCAGCCGGGAAAATGGGACCCATCCAGCAGTCCTGTCAGAAGTATGATGAGTTGTCCCAAAAGCAATATCAATCCTATCTGTGGAGCTTGTTTGAGCAATTCAAAATTGCTCAAACGTCGGTGAAACAACAGCGCAACAAAAGCCATTATGCTGTACGCAAGGGCATGCTGGCCAAATGTGCTGGCATCGCCGAAATCCATTAACAGGCCCATGACAAACGCCGCGCTGATACCGACACGCTGCGGTTGGCTGATACACCAGTAAAGTATCGCCAAGGCGATGAAATCCGGCCATAACGCTAGCGCGATACCTTTTAACGGCATGAGATTCAGCAATAACGCCACCATCAGGCTGATGACGATGAACGTGCCCCTTACAGGCAGTAGAATTTCATGTTTGGGACGATCAGCGAACGCCACCTTTCTCTCGCTTTCTGCTCTCGGGCTTCAATTCGAACGCCTCCACCGGAATTTCCGTAACGGGCGTCAGCGTGGACAATATCAGCAATTGGCGATTATGACCTACTCCGGCAACAGGTGTGCAGGTAACACGGGCAAAAACATACGTAGGGTTGCGTTCAATCTTTGATACCACCGCGACGGGAAGGCCAGGGGGATAAACCCCATCTATTCCGGAAGTAACCAGGGAGTCTCCTTCCTGTATATCGGTGTTGGCAGCCAGGTAACGCAATTCAAGCATCGCATCCTTGCCCGTCCCCGATATCACGGAGCGAAGCCCATTGCGCACTACCTGTACCGGTACGGAATGATCCTTGTCAGTAATAAGCGTGACTTCGGATGCCCATGGATAGTCGCGAGTAATCTGACCCACCACGCCAATATCATCCACCACCACCTGACCTGGCTGAACTCCGCTTTGGCTACCTTTATCAAGCATGACCTTACGGTTAAACGGATCGCGCGGTACGTGCAGGATTTCAGCCATCACCGCTTTGCTTTC
>JBDTHR010000036.1:0-10826 GCA_039936855.1 Nitrosospira sp.
CGCCCCCAGTTGCGCGGATTCTATCGCTGATTCAATTCCCATTCCGCTGAGCGGATCTGGCGCATAAGCCGCATCACCAACAGCGATCCAGCCTTCTCCCCACATCCTGTCGAACACCTGGGCACCAGCCATACGACCGGATATTTGTATATTTCCTGAAGCGGCCGACAGTAGGGGTGCGAGCAACCGAGTGTTGCGAAGCTCGCGGACAAAAAATTCCTTCAGGGAGGTAGTCCGTTTTTTAACCTCATCACGATCAGTACAGAAACCCGCGAAGTAACTGCCGTCTCCGGCGGGCAATGCGTACCACCAGCCGTTGTCCGTGCCCTCGACGTAAAGTGTATTTCCGGGCGATTGGACTGACCCAACCTTCCGCGTCCGTAAAAATGTCATCAAGGCAATCGCCGATGGTTCGGCTACGGGTGACCGGTCCACAAACTGTGCGGCCACTCGGCCGGTAGCAAGGACCAGAAAACTGGCAGATGCATGATTTCCACCCCCATCCGCGAGGGTTTCGGCCGAGCGCATCTGGAGATTCCACTGATCTCTGCTGCGCTCGGCTGTCACAACTTTGGCATCGTCGATGATCGATACACCCGCCGTGCAAGCCAGATGACGCAGCGCCCGGTCGAAAAGCGGGCGCTCTACCGCGACACCGGCGCCCCATGGATTGAACATTGCGTTAAATGTGACGGGGTCGGGCGTACCCCATAAAGATATCGTCTCGAAAACTTCTACCCCGAGCGCTGCGTTCCGGAAAAAATCGGGGCTATAGTTTTCGATAAGGTGGCGCGCGTGGCCAGACACGAGTTCGATGCCGCCTGCGGCATAACCGCCCCAATGTATTAGACCCACGCGCGCGCCGCCGCGCGCCAGCATAAGCGCACATATCGCACCCGCCGGTCCGCCGCCGACGACAACGATATCCAAACTTTGGCTACGTCCGGGCATGCACTGTAACTTTGGTTTCCGCACTTGAATAATATCCAGGTTCAGCGCTGAACCTGTCATCCACCAACGGAGCGGTAGCTGTATTGAATATCATTATACGTAGTGGAAAAGCCGATTTAATGTCTGTGTGGAGAACAATGATTTGCCCCGGTGCATCAATCGCGCAGGCGTATACTCATTCTGTACTAACTTGATTTCATATGGACGAATTCTATTGGAAGAGAAGACTTACAGGGACAGGAAATGTTGCCAGCCAGGGATCGTACCGGGCCGCGGTAGAGCGCGAGTCGGGCATAACCTGCCATTTCGAAAGAATATATCGACCATGAATCCGGACAAGAGAACGAAAAATGATCGCGTCATGTTGGCAAAAGGATAACCGGTGGATCTTACGTATGCATGACCTTGAGAATTTCAATCATTATTGCAATCATTAGGACGTGAAATACCTCGGTCATCTTTCGACGCACGATCCTTTTTATATATACCTTCGTAACGATATTGTTCCTCTGCTAGGCGTCGGCATGGATTCTCCCGACTTCCGTGTATATCAGTTACCGGCTTCCAATCACGTTTACCTGTACGAAGACAGCTATAGCCATACACGTATTATCGGAAAATTTTTTGGCGGGGTCGCCGGCTTTGGATCGCAGGCCGCCCATCACCGAATGGAACGGGAATTCAATAATCTGAGTTATCTCCGAAGCATCGGCTTTAATGGCTATCCCCATTACGTCGCACGCCCCCTGGGGCGAAACACCGATCTGAATAAGGTTCTGGTGGAAGAATTCTGCTATGGCACGTCGCTTGCGGACTTTATCATCAAGGCGATTCGCGAGAGCGCTCGAGATATCCTTTTTCAAAAACTTGCTGCACTCGCCTACTTTCTCGCCACGCTGCACAACCGAACCGCGCAGGAAAGTAAAGTGGACTTCAACAAAGACGGTGTATATTTTGATCGCATTATGGAACAATTGACTCGTGCCCAACGGGTTGGATGGGACGAAGCTTTGGAGTTCTACCGGTTCAAGGACCGGTGGCGAGAGAAAGCCTTTATGTGGGAAGACCGGCAGGTCCTCGTTCACAGCGATGTCACTCCGGCTAATATTTTATTTGGCGACGGCCCGTGGGTAATTGCCATCGATCTGGAACGGATGAAATCGGCGGACAGGGTATTTGATCTTGGGAGGGTGGTCGGAGAGCTTCAGCATTTCTTCATGCAGAGAACCGGTGATAAATGGGGGGCCGAACCGTTTATCGGACACTTTTTATGGGAGTATGCCTGCCACTTCCCTGATCGGGACGCCGCTTTCGGTGCTATCACGCGGCGTATCCCTTTTTATTCTGGACTCACCCTCATGCGTATTGCCCGTAATACATGGATCGATAAAAACTATAGCCGGCGATTACTGGATGAAGCCAGAAAAACGTTGAGGTAACTTGCGATGATAAAAGGCATTTTATTTGATCTTTACGGCACGCTGATCGATATCGAGACCAATGAATCGATGGAGGAAATCTATCGCGCGATTGCTCACTATCTGACCTACCAGGGCGTATATTTGCACCGATGGGAGGTAAAGGAGCGCTACTATCAAATCATGAAGCAGCAAAAGGGAGCGCGCGGCGAGGAATATCCGGAAATTGATGTGGAAGCGATATGGAACGAATTACTCATGCAGGAAAACATTAGATCGGCGTCCGTCCGTGGGCAGGTAGCAAAGGTTATTTCGCACCTTTACCGTGGCATATCCTGCAGCCGCCTTCAGCTATATCCGGACGTCAAGCAAGTGTTGAATGAATTGCGGATGAGTTACCGTCTGGCACTCATCTCGGACGCGCAGTCCTGTTTTGCGCTGCCTGAAATCCGCGCGGTCGGGCTGGATGGCTATTTCGAGTCAGTCGTTATCTCCAGCCATTACGGCTTCAGAAAACCTGACTCCCGCCTTTTTCAGCAAACGCTGTCGAACATGAACCTCACGCCGACGGAAGTGATCTGGGTGGGCAATGACATGTTCCGGGACATCTATGGAGCGAAGTTGCTCGGCATCAGGAATATCTTCATTGATTCCAATCAGGGCGCGAAATCCTATAAGGATGTGGCCCCGGATTACCGTGCCCCGAAATTCGCTGACGTTCTCAAGGGCGTGGCAATGCTGAGGTAAGCAGCGTTAATATTAGCCTGGATACCTGAACTTCAATCGGTTAATGAAAGGTGCTGAAAGTGTAAAGTCGCTGTCACTCGGTATAAAAGCACTACAGCTGTGCTCCGCGCCCTCATGGTTTATCGTAAGATTGGCAAATGTTGCCTTGTCCACTGTCCGTGCGACCGAAATCTGCGACGTTCCCGCGTTTAATTTGTAGCCAACCGGTAAAATCCTCCGGGCTTCCGCGCCTTCGAATTTTGAGACGGCACCCCGGGTGAGAAAAGAATGCCGCACTTCGGGCTGTGCCTGAGGTTGTGCGGAACCCGTCTTTGTCCATTTGACATTCAACAGAAACTCTTCGCTATGCGATAAGCTCGGTGAGGCCCAGCATGTAAGGCCTTCGCGCTTCTGCATGCAAGTGGACCAGGCCTTCACAGCCTTCAACGCGACAGGATTTCCGACCGCTGCCTTCTGCATGAAAAACTCGGCTGCCCGGGATGAATCCACTGCTGAATTCTTCGAGCAGTAGCCACTCTTCCACTGCCCGAATCGCTCTTCATTCAAGACCAGGCCCGACGAGCCTGCCCCGGAGTTTGCACCGGTGCTCGTTCCGCCATCATCGAGGGTAAAGAGCCCATATGTAAGCCCCAGCGAGCCATCATCGGCGGATTGACGCGCGCGTTTGATTGCAGTCGATGCTTGCTCGAAGTTGGAGGAGCACAATTCTGCGTATAGCGACCGGTCTCTCAGCCGAGCGTCGGTTCTGGCATATTCGCTGTAAAACCCGCTCGCCAGAATATTATGACAGGCGCTTGCCGCAGCCGCGCTTTCCGGCAAGATTATGGCAGTAAACGAAATGGAAAGAATGAAGACAATGACGGCATTTCGGTTTTTCATGATGTTCCTCCGCAGCAGTACGCATAGTATAGCTAAGTTGGCCCTTCTGGATAAGACGAGAACCGTCGACGCCTGAGTCGTTTTTATGGCCAGTTCAATCAGGAAGGCAGACTGCGCGCTTCTTTCGCGCTCGTTTGCGCCGTGGGAAGGGAATCCATGGGGTTACAGCGAATTGCTAGCACTTTAATTTCCTATGTGTTAACCAACACACAGAAAGGCGCTTTGCTTTTATGCTCAACTTACGGGCGAAGGATCCGTTATTACTCCATGGTTGACAAGATGACCGGAAGAGCTACGCGCCCTCTACAGGAACGTCCTCTTCTCCGGCATGGCTTTCGCCTTTTTGATACTTGATGATAAAGTTCCTTTTTTACTCAGCCGTAACATGACGAGTCGCAACCCGTGGCTTATCGTTTTGCTTTACGCCGTCTTTTCAACGCTCTGGATCGTCGTCGCGGGCTATTTGATCTCGTTATCCCTTGATGACCCGGTCTTGCAGAGCCGTGCCTATCTCGCGAAAGAACTGATTCTCGTTGCCGTCAGTAGTGCCCTGTTTTATCTGCTGCTCAGGTGGTGGGGGCAAGGCAACGTCATTCCTTCTGGATTACCTGGATCGGATTCCGGAAACGTTTCGCCAAATCGGTTATTGCTGATATTTTTTTCGCTGGCCATGGTCGCGCCCCTGGTTAGCATCGGCATCATCAAGATATATGAACCACAAATAGAGCGGGATGCATACGCAGATCTCCAGACTATCGTTGACCTTAAAGCAGAACAGATCGAGCTCTGGCTTTCCGAGCGGCACGGGGATGCGGAAGCATTAGCGATGAGTCAGGCGCTCATCGAGCGGGTAGTGAATTTGAAGCACGATACGGATGGGTACCTGCAACGGCTTATTCGCAGCCGGCTGGACGCGGTTCGACGGGCTTACAGCTACGAGTCTGTGCTGCTGATGGATGCAGAAGGCCAGCCTCTGCTGGCCTTGGGCGAAGTGCATAAACTGCCTGCCGTTACCAGGAAATTGCTGCCTGCTGCCTTGCGGACTCGCGAAATACAAAGCAGCGACATGTTCCTGGACGAACGTGGAAAAGCCCGGCTGGATATCGTGGTGCCTCTGGTTCACGATTCGATAAGCGAGGAAGCTGTGGCGATTGTAGTTTTGCGTGCGGATCTGGAGCAATTCCTGGTGCCGCTGGTCGAAAAATGGCCCAGCCACAGCCGCAGTGCGGAAACATTGTTAGTCCGTAAAGAAGGTGAAAATATCATCTATCTTAATAAATTGCGCCACCCCGGGGGCTCGGGGGTGACCGCGCCGCAACGCCGGTCGTTAGTGGCAAGAGACGACTTGCCTGGTGCCATTGCAGCGCGAGAGGGCCAGCGTGGGACCGCGAGTGGAACCGACTATCGTGGCGAACCTGTCGTCGCAGTCTACCGGTCAATTGCCGGTTCCAGCTGGAAGTTGCTTGCAAAAATCGATCACAGTGAGGTACTTGCCCAACTTTGGACCCTGGTGTTCTGGGTCAGCGTGGTCATTTTAATCGCGATGGTCACGGTAGGCGTAATGTTGCTGTTGCTCTGGCGTCAGCAGCAGCGCGCTCATCAACTGGCATTGATTGTCCGCACCGCCGAGCAAGACCGGCTCCTCAAGTATTTTTATGAATTGCCATTTATCGGGATGGCAATCATCTCTCCCGAAACCAGGCGCTGGCTGCGATTCAACAACCAGTTATGCGAAATGCTCGGTTATTCCCGCGAAGAGCTCGCCGAAAAAAATCTGGTTGAGATGACATATCCAGCCGACATGGAAAAAGACATTGCCGATCTGGAACGCGTCCTGCGGGGAGAGTCGGAAGGCTATGCGACGAACAAACGCTTCATCCGCAAGGATGGTTCGATTATGACGGCTAACATCGATGTCAAGTGCGTGCACAGGGATAACGGCAAAGCCCATTATGTTGTCTCCATGATCCGTGATGTTACGGAGCAGGAGCGGCAAAAAGCTGAAATTCTGGCTGCGCGAAGTCAGTTGCAAGCCACGCTGGATGCCATACCCGACCTTCTATTCGAACTCGATCTCGACGGGCGCTGCCATGCCTACCATTCCGCACGCACTTACCTGCCTGGTTCTCCGGATGAAGATATGCTCGGCAAGAAAATCTCAGATGTTCTTTTGCCGGGTGCAACCGATATTGTCCTGTCAGCATTGCGGGAAGCCCAGCAAAAAGGACTTTCCTCCGGCAAGCAGGTGGAACTGGAACTTTCCGAAGAAAAAGGAAAGTTGTGGTTCGAGCTTTCCGTTTCCCGAAAGCAGCAGAGTGCCGGAATGGAGCCTCGCTTCATCGTTCTAGCGCGAGATATCACTGAACGCAAGGCATCCGAACAACGCATCACGCATCTCGCTCATTACGATCCGCTCACAGCGCTTCCCAACCGCGCATTGCTGGCGGATCGGATGAAGCTTGCGATCAGGGGCGCGGAACGGCGTTCTGGCCGGCTCGCCGTACTGTTCGTGGATCTCGACCGATTCAAGCCGATCAACGATTCGCTTGGGCACGACATCGGCGATCACTTGTTGAAAGCCGTCGCGGATCGCATGCGAGCTTCAGTGCGTAGCGTTGATACGGTAAGCCGGGTCGGAGGGGATGAATTCGTCGTTCTATTGAGTGAGATTGAAACGGCAGAGGATGCGGCACGGGTTGCGGAAAAGCTTATTTTTGCCTTATCCCAGCCATATCTGATAGAAGAGCATGAGTTGCTGTTGACCGCAAGCATTGGCATTTGCATCTACCCGGACAATGGCACGGAATCCAGTATTCTGTTACGCAATGCGGATGCCTCGATGTACACCGCCAAGGAGGCTGGCGGGAACCGTTATCAATTCTACTCACGTGACATGACGGTGCGTGCAATCGAGCGGCTCAGTCTCGAACATGACCTGCGGGGCGCCGCTGAACGCGGTGAAATATTTTTGGTGTACCAACCGCAAATCGAGCTTGCAACGGAACGAATAATCGGCGCGGAAGTGCTGATGCGGTGGCAGCATCCTGAGCGGGGACTCATATCGCCGATTCGATTCATTCCCGTCGCAGAGGACAGCGGATTGATTCTCGCTATGGGAGAATGGGCGCTGCGTGAATCTTGCCGGCAGGCCCGGATATGGCGCGACAGGGGGTTACTCGATATCTGTATCTCGGTCAATATTTCGGCGGTCCAATTCCGGCAAACCGATTTCGTAACCACCGTTGAGCGTGCGCTCAGGGATACAGGATTATCCCACGGCAGCCTGGAGCTGGAACTCACCGAAAGCGTAGTGATGCAAGGGGTGGAATCCGCCCTCGGAAAGCTGCAGGAACTGGAAACGCTTGGAGTAAAGGTCGCGATCGATGACTTTGGTACCGGCTACTCGAGCCTCTCATACCTGCGGCAGTTTACGGTCGATAGATTGAAGATCGATCAGTCCTTCATACGGGACCTGCCAGGCGATGTCGACGCTGAAGCCATCGCGGCGGCAATTGTAGCCATGGGCCTGAGCCTCGGCTTGCGCATTATTGCCGAAGGCGTGGAGACCGAAGCACAGGCCGAATTTCTGCAAAGCGTTTTATGCGAGGAAGGCCAGGGTTACCTGTATGCCTGGCCGATGGCCGCCGACGAGTTTGAAGCATGGGTAGTGGCGTGGCAGAACCGCACAGGCAAAAAATCGCATGCAGTCTGAATCGAAGAATCGAGGCACGCAGGAATTGTCACGATATCAGTTGAGTGAAGTCTGACCGGCAAATATCCAGGAGACGTGCCATGATAACCGTGATCTTCCCTCATGCTTGCTTCTATCTCGTTGTGGCTAGGCCGCTCTTGCTTAATTCTTCTGATCCCGATTCTCGGTCCCCTCTTTTTTGACTGGGTTCTGTAGTGTATAGCCCTCTTCATTTGCCTTATAGCCGCCATAAGCCCCTACGCCCGCCGCTGCCAGCAACCAGCAACCCGACAGCATGGGCACGGTCAGCACAAGCGTTACCAGATAAAGTAATGTCCGTACTTTCATTAACGATCTCCTGAAGTTAAAAAATTCTGGTTTTGTAATCCCGCTTAACGCCGCGCATCAATCCAATCATACGTGAATGAGTGTTAAAGTCTGTGCGGTTGCAAACGTTTATCATCGCGTACGCGCAGTATACTAGAATATAAATCAGTTTTTATTACCCTTCTTGATACCCCTATACCGCAACGCGTATGACGTGCTATCGACATGCCCTTGTAGCCATGATATGCGAGAGACATTTTCATGATTCCAGATGAAACGAGGATCGGATCATGGCAGTCTTGCTCCATTATGAATCTTGCCAGTGACAGGCAAACCGGAACGATTATGTTAAGCCGTACGCGGAAGCTGTGGCCTCTGTGATCCCATCGAAAAATTCCCAAAGGAGAACAGTTATGAAAGTATCCGAGCTTAAAGATGAACTGCTTGACTATTGGGCGGCGAAAGCGAATGGCGCAACCGAAGTACAGGTAATTGATTCATATTGCGTCATCAATCATGTTCGCTGGCAGCCATCGCTCGACTGGTCGCAAGGTGGTCCGATTATAGAAAGAGAGGGAATAAACCTGAGCCATAGCCTGGAGCCGGATTCGGAGCATTGCACTGCATACATGCGATCCGGAAGAAACCGGCAAAAAGGACTCACACCCCTGATCGCTGCTATGCGATGCTATGTCGATTTAAAGTTCGGCGAGGAAGTCGAAGAGTAAAGTCGCAGCGGTCATTTGTAAACCTGGAACAACATTGAAGCAAATGCCGCGCAACCCGCGAGCATAATGCTAAAACATATGGCAAACATAAACCTGAAAGCATTCTCGCGCGAGGCATCGCAAGAGGCACGGATTTTGGCGGTCCAAGCATTTTCGCGCGCAGCTGGAGCTCCGCTCGTGCATGGAAACAGCATCGACCTCCTCAGGGATGCAAGCGAAAATTATCCCGCGTGGCTTGAAGCGATCCGCTCGGCGGAAAAAAACGTTTATTTCGAGAACTATATTATTCGTGACGATAATATTGGCCAGCATTTCGCCGATGCACTTATTGCCAAAGCAAAAGAAGGCCCCCGGGTGAGGGTTCTATATGATTGGATGGGCGCCCTCGGCGAAACGTCGAGCAGCTTCTGGCGGCGCCTCAGCGATGGTGGCGTCGAGGTGCGCTGTTTCAATCCACCACGATTGGATAGTCCATTGGGCTGGGTCAGCCGGCTTCACCGAAAGTCGCTTTCCGTGGATAACCGTGTTGCATTTGTCAGCGGATTATGCATCGGGCAAATGTGGGAGGGTTATCCCGAGCGCGATATCCCACCGTGGCGGGATACGGGCATCGCACTTCGCGGACCGGTCGTAGCGGATGTGGTACAGTCGTTTTTCCGTGCGTGGGCTGAGGCCGGGCCGGAAATCCCAGCCGAGGAACTCCCTGAACAGGAGTCGATACCTGTAGCGGGAACGGTCGACATGAGAGTATTGGGTCACGTCGCAGCCACTGCTGGCTTATACCGTCTTGAACAACTCATAGCGGTACTGGCGCAAAAAACGCTCTGGCTTACCGATGCCTACTTCGTCGGCACCACGAGCTACGTGCAGGCGCTGAGAGGCGCGGCGATGGATGGTGTTGATGTTCGTTTACTGGTGCCGGGATCGAGTGGCGATCTCAAGTTCTTGAGGCCGATATCGCGCGCAGGCTATCGTCCTTTATTGGAAGCCGGAGTGCGTGTATTTGAGTGGAATGGATCCATGTTGCATGCCAAGACAGCGGTCGCGGATGGTCGCTGGGCACGCGTCGGGTCAAGCAACCTTAATCTGGCCAGTTGGCTCGGCAACTGGGAATTGGACGTTGCCGTGGAAGATCTAGGGTTCGCACATGAGATGGAACAGATGTATCTACAGGATCTGGACAACGCTACAGAAATCGTGCTCAGTAAAAAGGACCGTGTCCATCCTGTGGCGGAACCCGAGTCTCCTCATAAGTCGCTACGCATGGGTATGGGTAGCCGCAAGAGCGGAAGCGCGGGAAGGCTTACCGCTGGCGCGATCCGTGTCAGCAATACCGTAGGGGCAGCCATTACCAACCGCCTAGTACTCGGTGCGGCCGAGGCAAAAATCATGCTTTCGGGCGGCGCTGTGTTACTGGTTCTGGCCGTGTTTGCGTTGATAGAACCGCTGCTGATGGCGGTTCCTTTCGCGCTAATCGCTGGCTGGTTTGGCATTTCGCTGCTAATCCAAGCTTACCAGCTATACAAAAGCGGGAAAAACGGTGGCACATCTGATGTGCCACCCATCAGAACGAAGGACAACGTAGTCGAGATTCCAGGCTTGCGCCGTGAATCCGCTGCCGAACCGCCGCATCGAGAACCGCGCGACGCGCAAGACAAATCTTGAAGCAAGCTTATCGGGAATCCATTAGACAGGCCAATCCGTTCATTTTCATTTTCATTTTCTTAAAAGACAATTTTCGGCTTTTAGCCTTAACTCCTTCATAACGAAAAACCTTACTCACGGACCGACGCGATATTAGATGCGACGTTACATTATCGGCTAACCGTTTGCACCCGCTCTCGTCTGTTTATTTCATTGATTAATGTCTGGAATTGCTCTCGCACCTCTTGCCTGACAAACTCATTTCCCACCATTGGAGGAATCCATACGCCAGGAATTAAAACTGCACGATAAACGATGCGTGTTTGCCCTCGTTCTGGCCGCAGTTCCGTAGTCTCCTCCATTTTCCGCATATCACCGCTGATCATGCGTTCATGGATTCTCTCGAAGGGGACCAGTTTTATTTCCCGTACAGATTCAAAT